>NZ_CP058649.1:5625930-5936395 GCF_018141445.1 Vallitalea pronyensis
GTAATACATGAAAAAAAGGTCTATATTATACTTATTAAAGTAACCTAATACGCAATAATCATTCAAGGAGGATTATGTCATGCCAAAAATTACATTTATGGGTGCTGGTAGTACTGTATTTGCTAAAAATGTTTTAGGAGATTGTCTTCTCTCTGAAGCATTAAGAGATTCCCACATCGCTTTATACGATATTGATGAAAAGCGTCTGGCTGAATCCGAAATGATGTTAAAAAACATCAACAATAACGTGAATGACAATCGGGCTAACATCGTATCCTATACCAATCGAAAGGAAGCGCTGAGAGATGCCCAATATGTCATTAATGCTATTCAAGTAGGAGGATATGAGCCTTGTACCGTGACCGATTTTGAAATTCCTAAGAAATACGGCCTTCGTCAAACAATTGCTGATACACTGGGGATCGGAGGTATTTTTAGAGGTTTACGGACCATCCCCGTTATGTTGGACTTTGCTAAGGATATGGAAGAAGTGTGTCCGGACGCATGGTTACTTAACTATACAAATCCAATGTCCATTCTGACTTTAGCTATGTTAAAGGCTACCTCCATTAAAACAGTGGGTCTGTGCCACAGTGTCCAAGTATGTGCATCCGGGTTATTAAAAGGATTAGATATGGAAAAAGACCATGTCCAGTGGAAGATAGCAGGTATTAATCATATGGCTTGGTTACTGGAGATTACCAACAATGGTCAAGACCTATACCCTGAAATCAAAAAATTAGCACTTGCTAAAGAAGGACCTCATGACGATATGGTTCGTTATGAGATCATGAAGCAATTCGGTTATTATGTCACAGAATCCAGTGAACATAATGCTGAATATATGCCATATTTTATTAAAGATAGATACCCTGAACTGATTGAGCGGTTTAATATTCCTCTAGATGAATACCCTAGACGATGTGTTAATCAGATAGAGGAATGGGAAAAGCAACGCCATGAACTGGTACACAACTCCGTGCTTACCCATGAAAGGACCCATGAATACGGTTCCTATATTATTGAAGCCATGGAAACGAATCAACCCTATAAGATTGGCGGTAATGTGATGAACACAGGTCTTATTACCAATCTGCCATCGGATTGCGTTGTTGAAGTGCCTTGTTTAGTGGATCGATCCGGTGTTACACCTTGTTATATTGGTGATCTTCCTATTCAACTAGCAGCTCTTAATCGTACCAATGTGAATGTACATCAGTTAACAGTAGAAGCAGCTTTAACGGGTAAAAAAGACTATATTTACCAGGCAGCTATGCTTGACCCCCATACATCAAGTGAATTATCCATTGATGATATTCGAAGCATGTGTGACGATCTCATTGGTGCACATGGTGACTGGTTACCTAAGTACAAATAATACAAATTAGTCCCTTGCCTTTAGTATTATCTATGCATATTAACGACCCATTTCTAAAGGTGTACAATATATACAAAAAAACAACCAAAGTTACATGATTTTACACATTGAAATGATGCGTCTATCTATGATAATATTATTATTATCTCATATGGACGCATTATTTTATTAAAATATTGTAGCTGTATGAGATTCAAAGTCATTGTGAGAGGATATTTTCAAAAATATATTAAGCGAGGGATACATAATGAATTTTTTTAACATTGATGGACCATTTCAGAAAATAGGTAGTTTTGTATTTGACATTATGGTATTAGGACTCATATGGACGCTAATATCCATGTTTGGTCTCGGTATTACCATAGGTGCAGCAACAACAAGTTTATATGCAGCATGCTATGTAGCATTGGTAAAAGAAGAAGGGTATGTTTTTCGAACGTTTTTTACCACCTTTAAAAATAAATTTATCAAGTCAACCATTATATGGCTTATACTTGTCCTTTTATATGTTTTAATGTACTTTAATATTACATCCATAACAAGAGGTTTTCTGGATGCCCAGTGGCTATTACCTATTTATTTTAGTATAACAATTGAAATGTTCATTATGACATTATATATCTTCCCACTTCTAGCAATGTCTGATTTGAGTATTAAGAAATTATTTAAGTATTCTTTTATCTTAGCCAATAAGCATTTGCCCACAAGCATATTATGTGGTGCTGTATTTGTGGTATTAATTCTATCACCATTTTACATTAGCCCCATTCTTGTTGCTGTTCTGATTGCAGTTGTTTGCTATATTTCAGCACGTTTGATTATGAAACGTATCATCGCTAAGTATGATACCAGTGTATGGTAAGTTAACGGATCATATGTATCTTATAAATAAAGGAGCAGTCATAAGCACCTTATGGTAGAATACCCTGAGTGCTTATGACTGCTCCCTTTTGGTTTATATGTAAATGAAGTTTTGCTTACATCTACGGAAATAGCTAAGTCGGTATCCATGTCGAAGAAAAGAATCTTACATTCGTTTATTTTCGTAATTAGCAAGTAAGTCTTCTAATTCCTTAGCACTTGTACCATAATCCTTGTCTAAATATATAACCTCTAGTATACGACGGTTAAGGGCACCACTCATAATAAAGTGACCCTGCATGGTTGCTTTAAAGAAAACCCTAGGAAACTGAATATGGTAATCCACATGGCCTACTTCACCAAGGTATTCAATGAAATCTTTTGTGATGCCATCTTCTAATGTAATTTGTTGGATGTAAGACTTATTACACCCTTTTCGTAATGTATTTGCTGCTAATATTTGCAACATACCACCTCCTTGTAAATGCGTGTTTTCATTTGCTTGTTTACATGACACAAAAAGTCAGAGAAATTAATCCCTGACTTATTATATTACGCTTATCCATATTTCATTCCCAGAATTTTACTGTTCGATCATTTCTCTAATCTTCATGGATAATTCCTCTATTTTAATGGGTTTATTAATAAATCCATTAATACGGCTGCGAATGGATTCATCAATATTTTCAAGACCATAGCCGGATAAAAATACCGCTTTTACACCAGGGTTAATGTCATATAAACCTTCAAACAACTCTTCGCCGCTAAGCTTTGGCATGACTAAGTCCAATAAAACAAGATGAATATCATACCAATGATCTCTATAATAGGCTAATGCTTGATAACCATCAGCAAATGTGATGACTTGGTAGCCTAACATCTCTAACATTTCTTTTATCAAATCCCGTAGAATGGTTTCATCATCGATGACCATGATCTTCTCATTACCTTTGATTAATCCCTCTTTTTCTTGAAGGGGTACCATGGTTACCGTATCTATAACGGGTATTTTCACAGTGAAATCTGTACCCACATTCATAACAGAATTAACACTAATATAACCGCCATGGCTTTTAATAATCCCAAAAACCATAGCAAGTCCAAGCCCTGTGCCTTTTCCAATGCTTTTGGTGGTAAAGAATGGCTCAAAAATACGTTCCTTTACTTCTTCACTCATACCAATGCCTGTATCGGAAATAACCACAACAATATAGTCCTTATTTGTTCCCCTATTTTTATCACGATCTTCCGTACTATTATAGGTTCGAAAAACAAGTTTACCTCCATTGACCATAGCATCTCTTGCATTTAACCCAATATTCAGCAATGTATTTTGAATTTGACTTTCATCACCTAAAGCCATACACTGCTCAGCTTTTAGTGCTATCGTAATATCTATTTTCTTATCGATACTCCTTTCTAAGATTTCTACCACGCTATAGATAATCTCGTGTATATTAATGGGAACCATTTCATAATCTGACTCTCTGGAAAATGTCAGCAAACGATTCACAAGTGAAGCGGAATTATTAGAACACTTTTCAATATAGTTAATATATTTTCGGCAATCTCCTGTATAACATTTTGTTTTAATAATGGATATGGCTCCCCCTATGGCCATCAATTGGTTATTAAAATCATGGGCAATTCCCCCAACCAGTTGACCAATAGCAGATAGCTTCTCTGTCTGACGTACCATGTTTTCTAAGTTACGCTCATTGGTGACATCTCGAATAATCAGAATGATTTGGTCCTCTCCAAAGGGATGTAAGACCACCTCCAATATTTTACCTAAGGTTCTGGAATATTGCTCCACACGATTCTTCTCATTTATGGCATCCATTTCATCCAATAAATCCACCCAATACGTTTCTGTTTTAAGAATTTCTTTTAATGTTTTTCCTTCTATGGCCACATGATAGCCTACGATTTCTTTTAATGAACTATTGGTTTCTATACATAAATAATCCATCACTTGTCCTTCATGGTCATAGATTTTTTCCATACGTATATAACCATTAAGCATGGTTTCAAATAATGAACGATACTTCTGTTCACTGCGAAGCAGTTTTAATTCTGATGCTTTTAGTCGGTCAATACTCTGCACCATGCCCACCATACGGATGGGTTTACCATCCGCTTCTCGTTCAATGGCTGCCCCCATTCCCATATACCATACATCATGTCCATCTTTATGACGGATTCGACATTCACACATGAATGTTTCTGTTTCTTGTCCATAATGTTCTTCCAGCTTTTTAATGACCTTCATCATATCATCTTGGTGGATATAAGTTGTTATCACATGACTATCACCATTGAATCGTTCACCATCATATCCCAAAGAAGCAGCAAAGCCAGGATCTATATAGAGATTATTGCTCTTTGCATACCAATCCCATTCGTAGAGATTGGCGCTTTGGACCGCTAAAGCTAGTCGTTCTTCCAGTTGGTGGGATGAATGAATATGTTCTGTTATATCTTGTACTTGCACAAAGTAACCTTCTGGCCGAAGCCGATTAGGGCCTAAGATACTTATTCTTACTTCAAGATATTTTTTGTCCTTCATCGTATGATTAAGCTGTGTTTCATGATCATCATGAAAGTCAAATTCCATACGAAAGCTAACGTCATGTCCACTCTTAACTTGTTCAAGGCTCCTCTTGGCCATCTTGTATTTCTTAAAAATATTAATCCCTAAGATATTTTCCTTGGCATCAATTTCAAACATCTTCAGACATATGGGATTTGTCACAATCAATTTTCCCTCTGCATTATAGAGTTCAAGACCTACAGATGACGCCTTAAATATACTGACAATGTTCTCCATGTCAATTTCAAAATCCTTATACTTTTTGATAATAAAAGAAATGATTAATATGGCATCAGAAAATATGAAGAACAACCGATTGGTAATATAGAGGTACACATCAAGATCCCCACTTTTCAAGTATATGTGGCATAAAAAATTGAAAATCCCCCAGAGTAAAAAGAAACTGCCGCATATGTAATTATGGGACTTCTTGGTCCAATATAATGCCATGCCTATGTATACAAAATAAAAGCCCATGTAGACAAAAAATATCATGAGATAGTCATAGCCTATGTATTTTGTTCCAATAATAAAGGCCATGACAAGGATATATACAATGTTAATTTTTCTCCGCCATCGAATGGGTACAAAAAATTCAATACCCAAGATGGTAAACAAATAACTGGTACCGAGTAGTACAAGTCCTATAATGGATTGATCCGGTATAAGGTATTTCCCACATAGAAGATTGGTGCTTAAATAGCCCATGTAGAATACCATACTGATAATCCAATATAGAAAATATTTACTTTTCTTAGTGACCTTCACATAGAGACAAATAAAAACTAATAACCACATAAAACAAGAAACAATACTAAACAAGTTAACGATCTGAATCGTGTCCATATTAACACCTCTTGCACAAAATTATCCCAAATTAACCATCCATGTGTCTACCTAAACATGATAACAGGAGGTATTATACTATTTAGTTTTCTCCTGCTACCTTAAGTAATTGATTCTCCATACAATGTTTCACATTTAATGTAACCTTTGATTTTTTAAATTGGACCACAACAGTATCCTCATCCATTGCTAACACGATACCTTTACCAAACTTTTTATGTTGGATCGTACCATTAACTTTTAAATCTCCCATTAAATAGGTACACAACTGAGTTAAAAACCTTGATGGTTTCGTAGACTCATGGTAACGTTCATTCACGTAGGAAATATAGAGGTATTCTTTAGCACGTGTCATACCTACGTAAAATAATCTTCTCTCTTCTTCAATATCTTTATCACGATTGGATTTTTGATGGGGTAAAAGCCCCTCAACTGCACCAATAATCCATACAACCCTATACTCTAGACCTTTTGATGCATGCATGGTCGTGAGTGTTACAGCATCCTTGCTCAAGTCCATCTTATTGCTTTCTTCCATTTTCTCACGATAGGCTTCAATGTGTGCAAACCATGCGTCAACCTGCTCAAAAAGTCGAGCGCTTTCACTTAATTCTCCAAGGATTTCGTACAAGCCATCCACACTGATTTTGCGATAAGCAGCATAATCTTGCAGGTATTGGTCATAACCAATAGCCTTACGTATATATTCAATCATTTCTGATGTGGACCTTTTTCTCATACATTGTAGATGATATTGCATTTCTTCTATGCGATCAATCATCCACTGTTTATCTTGATAATACTGATAAAGTCCACCCAAGACATCATCGTATTCTTTCTTTATCATAGCTATTGCAGCTTTGGACACATAGCGCTTTGGCTTATTCACAATGCGCAGTAGAGCTTCACCGTCTTTGATGTTGCATGTAAGTCGTAGATAGGCCATGATATCTCTTGCTACCCAATGGTCAAACAACAGAGCAGCTTTATCCCGTACAATAAAAGGAATATGCATATCTAAGAAAATATCGATAATAGCTCTTGACTGGATGTTTGTGCGGTAGATGATGGCTATTTCTGATAAGGGTATCTGATGTTTTTTCTTAAGGGCTAATAGATGATGAACCATTTGTTTGGCTTCATCATGGCTATCTTTTGCTTCTACAACAATAGGATGTTTTCCCAAATTGTTATGGGTGACCATGTCCTTCATGTATCTTTTTTTATTTTCCATGATAACCTGTTTACTTGACTGAACAATATGTTTTGTGGAACGGTAATTTGTATTCAGAACGATACATGGTGCTTGCTCATAATCCTTTGGAAAACTCAGTAAAAATTCTGGCTTAGCCCCACGAAAACTATAAATGGATTGATCATCATCGCCTACAACAAAGAGGTTATTCTCTGGAGACACAAGCATCTGAGTGGTGGCATACTGGACCCGATTAATGTCTTGAAACTCATCAATTAAAACATACCGAAAACGTGACTGCCAATAGGTAAGGACTTCCTTGTTTTGCTTTAACAAGGCATAACATTTCACCAGCATATCATCAAAATCAATCATCTTCTTTTCCCGTTTAAAGGCTTCATACAAACCATAGATTTTTTTGAATATGTCCGTTGAACATGATGTTGGGTTATAATATTTAATCTGTATCAATTCGCTTTTCATTAACGATATTTCACTTATCACATCTGCGATAAATTCGTTCTCATCTGCATACTCGATATGAAGTTTTCTGACAATATCACGAAAAACTTCTAGCTTCCGGTCATCCATCAATAACTGGTTAATTTGAAGGTCATAATAACTTTGTAAAATACGAAAAAATATGGCATGAAAAGTCCCAAAATTGACCGTTTGTCCATGCCTGCTGTCTGATATTTGCTCAAAGCGCTTTTCCATTTCAAGAGCTGCTGCTTTTGTGAAAGTTATGACAAGTATATGTTCGGGCTTAACGCCACATTGCTCAATAAGATAAGCAATTCTATGGGTAATAACCATTGTTTTACCAGAACCTGGTCCAGCTAATACCATCATAGGACCCTGATGATGTGAAACGGCTAAATGTTGGTTATCATTTAATGCAAAACCCATCAGCATTCCTCCTTATATGCCCTATTATAGCATAAAATACCATATGATTTAAACCTGTAACTGTCAGATATCTCATAAAAAAGTCATCTCACCACCCTAAAGTAATGACATGACCCATACCCTTCGATTTTTATTTTAGAATTAAACCTCAATGATGTCATATGTAAACCAAATGATTAACTGCTTTTAAATACATCGTGAACGTCTTCCACGATACCCCCATCAATCAACTGAGCATCTACCATATCCCTTAAGATAGACATACCTTTTTCATGGGACAAGCCTTCACGATAAGGCCTTTCTTCCATGAGTGCTTGATAAATATCTAAGCACATGATTAGGCGTGAATTAAAATCTAATGCATCTTTTTTTAAGCCAAATGGATAGCCTGAACCGTCTAACTTTTCATGGTGGTTACACGCCCATTCTGTCAGCTCTTCAAATCCTTCGATTTGTGATAAACATATTCGGCTAAAATAGGTATGTTGACGAATAAGATACAGTTCATCTTCTTTTAGTCTATCGGGCTTATCTAGAATCTCATTACTAATGGCCAGCTTTCCAAGATCATGTAAATTGGCGGCTATTTTTAATTGTAATACTTCGATTTCATCTTTTTTGTAGTAACGAGCCATCTTTTCAACTTTGTTGGCTAGGTCATGAGAATGTCTTAAAGTAAATTCAGACTTATTATCAATAATCCTTGAGAATATTTCTGTGATTTGCTGCAACTCACACCAGGTAACCTCTCTCTTAATCTCAGGAAGTGTGTATTTGATGGCATATTCTATAAAATTATCACTTAAATCCAGCCAAAAGCTAGACTGCTGGCTTACCTGCATAAAAGCCTCTACAATCTCTGGTGCAAAGAGCTTATTGGCTTGTTCTTGAATAAACTGCTCCACTTGCTTTATTTTATTGTAATGAATAAGTTTAAAATTAAACTTATTATCCAGATAGTCTCCAAAAAAAATAAGCTGAGACATCATGGGTATTTCCATACCTTTAACACCAAAAAAGCCTGAGCCGTCATAAGCTTCGTGGTGATATTTAATAACATCCCTTACATCTGTGAGAAAAGGGTAGTTTTCAATGTTTTTTTGTCCAATGGTACAGTGCTCTTTTACATTTTCTAGAACAAATTTTTTCTTATGTTTTTTAGCCCGAGCCGCCATCTCCAGCATGTATTTGGTAACGCCGTTATCATGAAGTATGGCACATGCAACCAAATCATAGCGTTCTTCTGGATGCGAACCAAGAAACAAAGCCAATCGATTAGCAATATAGGCTACGCGCTTAGAATGATTAGAGGTAACCCCTAACACGTCCATTTCGACAAAATCCAGTGTATAAGATAAGGATAGCAGCAATTCATTTAAGTTTATATTCATCATTCATCCCTTTCCTATTGTATATACCTGATACTTAGGTAAATGGTATTGGTTTATTTACATGAAGTTTTATATCATTACAGGATTGTTAACATGCATCTTGCCTACCTATAGTTTAGCTGCATTCATCAATGCTGGTACGATTTGCTTCTTTCTAGAAAAAACATCTGGTAAGAATATGCTTGTATCCTCTTTGCCCATTTTAAAAGCATTCTCTGCCATCCATCTTCCTTTCCCTACAGCTAATAATTCCGTACCACCTACAACAATATCCGTTATCATCAATACAGCAAGGTCAATCTGCTCCAGCTGACACATTTCCTCCATACGCTTACAGATATCGTGAAACATTTTATAAAACCCAGCGAAGTCACCTGTGTTAATCTGTGATATCATGACTTTATACTTACCAAACATAAATTTCTTCATATCACCTAAAATAATCTTATCCGGCGTTTTTTTGTCAAGAGATGAGCCAGCTGTTATGAGTTTCATACCATACTTCTGAATATCTACTTCTGCTATTTTGGCCAGCATATCGCCAATCCGTTTATCCTCATGGGTACATGTAGGGGACTTAAAAAGTAGTGTATCTGAAATAATAGCACTTAACATAATACCTGCCATGGGCTTACTAATGGGTATCTTATTTTCTTCGTACATCTTAGCGATAATGGTACAGGTACATCCAAGTGGTTCTAATCTAAAATACAGTGGAGCTATGGTTTGCACATTTGCAACCCGATGATGGTCAATGACTTCAATAATCTCTGCTTCTTCAATACCTTTTATGGATTGATTTTTTTCATTGTGGTCTACTAAGATTGCTTTTTTCCGATTAATATCCACCAAGTTACTTCGTGATATCATGCCTTTAATATAACCTAATTCGTCCACCACTGGAAATCGTCGATGCCCAGATGTTAACATGTTTTCCATCACATCATCGATGGTTTCATAGGTTGTAAAATACTCCAAGGAATCCTTTCTCACCATACTGGTAATGGGGACAGTATAACTGATTAATCGTACAATTTCATAGAGACTGTACTTGGTTATCATTACCGAACCGGGATAATCCACCAAGAGGTCATGTTTATCCTGACTATTGGCAAAGATAATGCAACACCCATTGGTAGCATATTGCTCCATGAAATCATCCTGATAATCAGCAATGAGAATATCTTCTTCATTTAATATATGACCTTGCTTTAGATCTGAAATGAGGTACACGTTTCCTTTGATAATTCGCTGGTGGCAATCTCCAGTGATAACCTTTGCTTCTAACTCACGAATAATATTTTTATACGGTGTTTTTGCATCCTTAAGTAACGTTCTACTGGTCAATTCTAAGAAGGGTGGGACAATATCGGAAATAGAGACAATACCGATTAAGCGTTTATTTCTATCCACTACGGGAATAGAACGCCCAATCTTATTAATGATTTTCTCAAGAACTTCTTTTATCGTGTCTGTTTGATAGGCCACAACACTACGTGGCAAGTTTAAATCAGATACTTGCGGTTTTAAATCTTTCAGCAATCTAGGCGGCGCCACGCCAAAGAAGTCCAGAGCATAGGTTGTTTCTTTATTGACCGGTCCTAATCGAACAGGTATATACTCATCTTTTCCTATTTGCTTTTTCAAGTGTGCATAAGATAAAGCTGCACAAATGGAGTCAGTGTCTGGATTCTGATGCCCAAATATATAAATTGTATTCATAGCAACACCTACTCTCTTTCGCATATTGATAATGATTAAATGACTCGAATAATGATCTTTCCTCAGTTGAATATATTCTATCAAAATACCCGTTGTTGTGCAATCCATTTATCTCATGCCAAACAGTTCTTTAGTTTAAGACGTATAGGTCGTGCAATCATCTTAAATAGTAGAATTGTACTAATATTATAACATTGTTGTTGGAAATTGTAGGTATATTTGATATAATGTAAGAAGTTAATAAAATTGGGGATGATAATTCTATGACAAATTATACCATTAAACAAATTAATACTTTTAATGTTATTGAGGGGATGGAATTAGCTGATGATGTTATCTATTCAAATGGTTTATTGTTGTTTCCAAAGGGTACTGTTTTAACGGATCGACATATTCTAAAATTGAACTTATATAAAATAAAATATGTTTATATAAAAGATTTTATTCAGCAACCAACTTTCTCTAGAGCTCCACTCCAACAACCTATCATTGATGAGCAGACTCGACACAATTTTATAGAGTTTACTAAGGACTATGAAGTTCAAGAATCCAAGGTAAAAGATCAATTGACCCGTATTAGTGATGGTCACTCTGTAAAAACTACCGACCTCTTTTCCATTAGTTCAAAACTGCTAGAAGATTTAGGTTCACAAAGTGACTTATTTAGCCATCTATGCCATTTAAAAATGTCACACGACGTTACTTATACACATTCCCTTAACGTCTCCATGCTATGTAACATCTTTGCTCAATGGCTGCATTTAAATGAAGCTGATACCGAAGCACTTACGGTTGCAGGCCTGTTACATGATATTGGCAAGACTAAGATAAGCAGTGACTTACTCAACAAGCCAGGCAAATTAACCGAAGAAGAATTTGAAATCGTTAAGCGTCATACTAATATTGGTTATGATATGGTTAAAGATAAAAACATACATGAAGGTATCAAACAAGCCATTCTGTTACATCATGAAAAAATGAATGGAAGCGGCTACCCCTTTGGATTAAGCTGGGACAAGATTCACCCATTTGCTAAGATTGTATCCATTGTGGACATCTATGATGCCATGACTTCTGAACGTACATATCATAAACGATTCTCACCCTTCAAAGTTATTCAGCACTTTGAAGAAGAGTGTTATGGTGTATTGGATACAGAATACATGTATATCTTCTTAGAACATATTGCACACAACTATATTGGCAGTCGTGCCAGATTATCCACAGGTCAAGTCTGTGTGATTAAGTTTATCCACTCCCAATCACCTTCTTATCCTATTGTCCAGATAGATAAGGACATGGTGGATTTACGTCAAGAAGACGGTGTAACCATTGAAGAAATTTTATAATTTTAAAAGGGGTTATCGCATAAAAGCAAATGATTGTTTCTACCTTTGTTTTTATACGATAGCCCCTTTATGGTTATTTTGTCCTTATGATTCACTGGATTCCATTATTTTCATGCTTTTTAAGACATCTAAAATTTCATCCTTATATTGCTTATAGCACGTTTCACTTATATTTACATGTGCGCCATAAAAGCCATCACCATAGATAACCTGCATGCTAACACGATCATCTCCCGTACTAATATATACTTCTGCCTGTAGGTCGTCATCCGTTATAAAACTTCTTTTTTATCTATTGTGTTTATTTCTCCATGAACGAACAAGAATATTATTTCCATTTTGAATACAACCACCATAAATCTCTGCCTTTTCAAATTCATGTTTTTTCGGCAATGGACATGGATAACGCATATTTCTGGGTTTTATAGTCTGTGGTTTTATTGTATGTACATTAATGATGTTATCTGTTAAACAACTTCTATGCTTATGTTCCTCTTGTAGTTTATGGTATAGTTGGCTAACTGTTTTTTCTGATTGCCTATACGCTTGCAAAGCTTGACATAATGTATTACCATAAGCATCTGTATTGCTCATTAATTGTTGTATATCTCTTTCTACTTCTCTTAACATATGTTGAATATTATTTTTTCGTACATCTGGATGTATCTCTAAGCTTGTTGACCGATAATCTGCTGCTATTTGTTCCATGTGTTGTAACATCTGACTTAATTGTGACGTTATACCTTCTGCAGCTTCCAAATTTATCTGTATGTGCACCCATATCACCACCTTTACCTAGCTGTTAAATGATAAGATGTATCTCTATCAAAAATATAGGGCTGCTTTGCAGCCCCATAGTTGATTATGCGAATAAATTCGATGTTGCATTGTTGATCTTTTTATCAGTTTTACCATATTCCTCAGCTGCTTTTTCTAAAAATAAAGCATAGGACTGAATGACTTTTGAGTAGTTATCAAAGTTTTCTCTTAATCCTTTAAACTTGTTAATAAAGCCATTGGCTGCTTCACTATCCCACTTTGCTTTTAATCTATTCATATGTTGTTCAATTTCTTCCATCTTCCTAAGAAATTGTCCGTCAATAGACCTTATATTACCAGCTACAGTTGTTAAGGTACCTGGTGTTACAATAAATTGTGCCATATTATTCATCCTTTCTAGGTTCTTTTAATAGGTAAGTCTTATCATTAAGACTTATTTACTTAATCGCTCCATTGTACTATCTGCTTGATGCTAACCTTCTTGCATTCTCTTTGATGCCAGTTTCAGTTTGTCCATATATTTTCCCTGCTTCTTTTAGAAACAATACATAGTTATCAAGTACTTTTTTAAGATTTTCAAACTCTGGTTCAAAACCTCTTATTTGATTAGCATAAGCTGAGTTACCTTCACCTTGCCATTTTGATGATAGGCTTTCTACCTCTGAGATGAGTTTCTTGTATAGGCTTACATACTCTGCTACATTGCCTTCTACTGCTTCTGCTGCAGTTAATAATTGTTCCGGTGTTACATTAATTGATGCCATAACTTAAACCTCCTTATTCTTTTGCAATCTGACTTCTTCTTAAACGTTCTCTTCGCTCTCTTCTTTCTCGTCTACGTTCTTCCTGTCTTTCCTGCCATTCTTCATATTCTCGTATTCTTCTCGTATCTTCACGATCGATATTTCTTGCAACCCGCTCTATCTTGTCAGCAAGGTCCGATATCTTACGTGATGTCCATCTAATGTCTTCTTCTAACCCTTCACCTTGTACAACAAATTCTTGTGACGCTTCACCTTTCCATACACATACAATATCATTAATGATGCCATGTAATGTTGTTGACTCTCCATTTAGTTCTCCTGCAAGTTGTCGCATTCTACTCACTTGTCTCAAAACCTGTTCTAGACGAATTCTTCTTGTTGGTCGGACCATTCTTATTCCTCCCATTTACATATGTTGAATGATATAAATGGATGGTTAATTCAACATACTTACCTTGTTTTTAAGTTGAATAGCGCCTCTACTCGTTTACATTCAACTTATAGGTGTAACCTTTACCAATATATAATGTATATATGGTGTTCCTTACACGTTGTATGTTACATGCTTTTAATTCTGATTTCAACAAATCCTGACGAACGGTACGTTTTATTGGATAAACTGCATTTGACATGAGGTTTTCGACATGATTCGACTAGGTGATACATTGTAAAGAAAAGACATCTGTACTATAAAAACCTCCTCTCTGTTATTGAAATAACAAAAAGAAGGTTTTACATAAACTAATCAATCATTTAGTTTTGGTGTGGGAAGTATAAGTTAATTATAATACAAAAGTGGTAGAAACTTACTATAAGTTAACTCTACCACTTTCTTTAATCACCACCGATTACATGATGTTATCTTGAAATCTACATCTTCTGTGTTATTAGCTTACAACTATTTGGAATAGCCAAGTAACTGAAGCTTATTCTCATAACTTAGTTTTTCGTCAAAAATAATTGTGTAGTCTTCCAATCTTTTCAACATTTCTCCATAATGTATTATCTCTGTATAAAAACGTTCAAAGATAAATGGTGCCCTTTCTCTATGTTCTATTAAATGTTTCTTTTGAGTTCTATCGACAAAGGACAACTCGTAAAAATCTTCTTCAATCACAGTTAACACAATTTTGTCTCCACTCATTTGATTTATTGAATATAGATTACAGTTTGTATACTGTTTTATTAAGTTTTCCAAAACATCTAGGTTTTCTACATCCTCAAACTTAGATACATTGGGATAATCAATACTATTTCCTAACAAACCTCTCATCCAAAAAGAAAAACTTCTTACCATCTCATCTTTTGAATGAAACTCCGCTAGCTTAGTTTTAACACCTCTTTCACTCATAGATAGTATATATCGTGTATCAAGCTTATTTAAAATGTAATTTACTTCTGCATCTGCAAAAATCACTATCCTTTTTTCATCAATTGAGCAATTTATTTTTTTGCCTACATATTCACTCAACTTGTTTATGTAACCCATATCAAGCATTATAAGTACCTCCTTGAATTATTTTCTTACAAGATATCTCAAGCGGATTAATCCTTCAATGAATCTTTCCCCCGGATTAAGCTTACTTTTAATTGATTCTACAAACACAGGGTCAATTTGGTACTGAATACCGCCTCCTGGTTGGTCAAACCATGAAGCAATTGTACCTTTACGAACTGGAATGTCACCATTAACTTCGTAAATATTATACCTACTAAAATCAGAGTTCGGTGCCATTGCACGTTCATTAATTGAAATGCCCTGTTCTGCAAAGAAAGTACCATTATCACCACCATAGCGGTCAATTTCCATACCTTTAGTTAAAACTACATCATCATACTTTCCATTGACAAAACCATTAGTATTTACATCTCCGTATTGTCCTGGCCATTTAGTTTTTCCAGTGGCTTGGTCATAGTAAATATCATTATCAAACACTTTTTTATTTGCCAAGTAGAGTTCATCGCTAGGTGCATTAGTCCATTTGCTAAGTTTCACTCTGTCTGCTTCAGAGATAAGATTACTCGTCCCTTTAGCAATTCCCGCACCAACTTCATCACCATTCTTAATGGTTGCATTCATCACATTATTATAATTTTCCTGCACAGGTGTTCGAGGTATATCGGGTATATCCTTCTTACCCTGATCAACAACATCATTAAATTTAACAGGCATACCGTCTGGCGTAGCTAATTGGGGGCTTAATCGATTAACAACATCATCAATCTTTCGCTGTATCCACTCTGTAGCATTTTTAACTGTAGCAGCAATGCCATCAATAATGTTATCAATACCTTTTTTGGCTCCACCTAACATCTTTTTAATAAAAGGATTGTCTAGCATATCACCTACTGCGTTAGGTAAATTTTTAATCCATGTGAGCATATCGGTACATGCGTTTTTGAGCTTACTAATAAAAGCTTTGGGATTATCAATTTTTGCCAGTATTTTAGCGATGGCTTTTGCATCGTCTCCTGCGTTAAAGAGCTTCTTCAAGATACCTTTCATGAATTGTCCCATGGCTGGTACAAAGGCTATGCATGATAATGCAGCATCTAAAAAATTGCCTTCTATGAGGTATAGTCCTGCATTCACTAGATCACACACATCACCGCACAAGGGTATCCATCCAAGAATATCAAGAGCTGTATGGGTCCATTCCATGGCTTTGTCTAAGAAACTACTCTCTTCGGCTTTGGCTTTTTCTTCGGCTTTTCTTATAGCTGCTTCATTTCCATTGTAGATTTCACGGTATTTATCATCTAGCTGCTGTAAGGTTAGTGCGCCTTTGCCCTCGTAGGTCAAAAGTATCGCTAATAGTTGGGGATAGTATTTTGTATCAATGCCTCTACCACTTGGATTGGTTGCCATCCAGCCTAATATCATGGCGTGTGCTGCTTCTTTATCCTTTGATATCTGATTGATGGCGTATTGATACTGGCCTTCTGGGTCAGCTATGTTTTTCATGGTTGATACCCATGGTTCTCTTTCTAGTGCCTCGATGTCACCTGGTAAAAACGCCATGATTTGTTGATATTTTTTTGCCAGTTCTTTAAAGTCTTGGATTATGGAATTGACAAAATCACCCACATTTTTTATGTGTAACCAGATTTTTCCCCACATGTCTTCGCGAACATTTGAAACATGGATATCCCACTCTGAAGGTTCTTTATGATGACCAATAATAGGCCTATTGGCATAATCAAAATCACCAGTAACAGGTGGTATATCCACATCTTCAACCACTTGATAGGCAATACTTGCATATGGATTATCTTGAATAAAGCGGTCAGCTAAATCCATTACTTCTTTTGGATCTTTTTTGGGTTTAAAGATATTGGTTATAGCTTGTCCTATGCTTCTGAACAAGTCACCTATATGTTTCAAACTGTTTTCTAATGGATTTTCTCCATCCTCTTTTATAGGACCTTGACTTGTATTAGCTGTATGATTTGATGGTATACCAAATAGGTTATTTAATTTGTTTAATTCTACATGGATTCGCTTGTCTGCGGATTCATAGGCATCTTTTGAGGATTTCAAAAAATCCCCTAAACCCATCATCCCTGTGTCTAATTGATTTAAGCTACGGTATATGTCACTCATGGATCCATGGATGCCATTACAGGATTTGACATCCCAGTCAAGTGCATGTTGCAGCTTATTAAATTGATCCTTTACATGGCTTACATGGTACCCAATATTTCTTATGCCATATTCTTTTTGACTTAATTCACGTATCTGTATTCTTATTTCAGAAATACTACCACCTCCATAGTATCACAACACTTTATACATTTCCAGATAATTGAAAACCTTAATGCATATTCATCTAGAAATTGATTTTATCTAAAAAGCAACAAACATGATTATCAATGACCCATTGTCTATAACATGGGTCATCTTCTGTTAACTTGTTTTAAACAAAATCTAACGGTCACCTTGTATATGTGCGCACATATCATGATGGCTTTTGCTTCTTTTAACTGTTTTAACACTATATTAAAATAGCGTATATTTCAACAAATCCTGACGAACGACACGTTATATGGGATAAAATGCACTTGGTGACATGATTCGACACGTCTATTAGTACATGAAACTGCCTCTCTATTACTTCATCATACTTCAGAATATGGGGTTGGAACGTTACAAAAGCATTAGTTGACTACCATCTTTTATGCAAGATTGTTCAATAGGTACATTTAATTCGGCTTCACACCCCTTATCCACCACATACATCACCAAATCTTCTCGTTTCAACATCACGCCTTCCATACCACTGATCACTTTTACCATAAGCTTTTTGGCTACTTTAACTTCCATGGCTATGGGCAGCAAAAATTCATAACGCTTATTATGGGCCATGAGTATAACCTCTACATTAATTCGCTCCATGTTACCACCTTCTATATATTTTATTGATTTCTGCTACTAATGCATCCACCTCTTCCAACACGGATGTGTTATCACGAATATGAAAACACACATCTTCTTCCTCTGATTCAATGAAATTACTCTGCCATAGATACTTCTCACCACCAAAAAGTGAGAAAGAAGACATTTGCACATCGCTATGGGGTAAAAACTGTAAGACAGATGTGAACATATAGTTATCTTTTGTTTCTAATGCTTGGTATAGATCCATAGCCTTCTCATTATCACAGCCAGCGGCGATTAATCGTTGCACCACATCATCTTGCCCACTGTCTTCAATAAGTGCTAGAATTTCTTGAAATGTTTTATATGGCATTTTAATGGTGGTGTCTGCTATCTCATAGCCATCTATGTTTTGGTAACATTCGAACAAATTGTCTTTTACCTTATCTGGAGTTGTTAAAGGCGTTAACGCATATTTCCTCTTCATAAGATGATCTTCATCCAGTTCAACAGCAATCTCTCGGGTAATATAAAAATTCCTAGAAATCCTTTTGTTACCTATACCTTTTCTCTCACATTTTATAAACATGGCAGGTTGACAGCAATGAACAATAAGTGCATACAGGTCCTCGTCAACTGTGATGCTATTATCTATTTCTACTTCAATGTATTTCTTATGTTCTAATTGTCCCTTTACCTTGTCCCACTCTTGTTTTAAGGCTTCCTGACTTAAGGCATATGTATCATCTTCAATACCGTATATATTTTCAGCGCCTGTTAACGCAGCCAGAAAAGCAAATTCTCTGGATGTTAATACATATCCCGCTTCACCTAATTTTTGCATGATGCCTCCTCCTTTCAACATATGTCTAAAATTTCCATACGGCTTTTTAGGGCTTGTTTGTAAGTGCGTGATACATCAATCTTTGCACCATTTTCCATAACAAGAATCATCTCTGTAAACGAGACCGTCTTTATTTTATTTACATTAACAAGGTAGCTTCGATGACACCTTAGAAAATCAAAACTTAATCGTCCCTTTAAGTTTGCAAGACTCTCATAGAATCCGATTCTCTGATTATGGGTATGCAGATAGATTTTTTTCTGAAAAGATTCAAAGTATAAAATGTGATGGTAGGGCAACTTATAAATGGATGCTCCAATATTCACATGAAAAATCTCGTCCCTGTCGCCTTGCAGGTTAAGATAATCCCTATAGATATCCCCTAATAGAATGATTAGATCATCTCGATCGATGGGTTTTGTAAAAAAACCTGCTGGACGAATAAGCCCCTTCACCACTTGATGAATCATAGACGTATCGTATGTATTAAACACAATATAAGCATTTCTGTTCTCTTGCCTTAATGTTTTTGCAAGCTGCAACCCTAACAATTTATTCCCTGGATATACCACATCAAGTATATATAACGTTATCCCATCTTTTACCTCCACATATTTAAGCACTTGTGAAGTTTTGGTGGTTAACATTGCTACATGCATGTTATATCCGTTATAATCTATGATTTCTTGAATGCTTATCTTCAGTTTTTCCATATAGGAAGTTGAGTTATCGCATAGAACAACGTTAATCACTGAACCCACCTCCTTATAGTAGAGGTGTTCGTATGGTCATATAGTCACTACGATGAATGAGATAACCCCATCCCGGTTGAAGAACTGCTGCGCGTTTTTTATAATCCATCTGCACATCAAATATAGCCTGACTATCCATTTTCCCACCAAGTAAAATACCGTGCATGCCTTTGAATACTTGACTGTACAAGGGTGTACCTACATGAGGTGCCAAATGATTGGGATTAGCTGTCATAACAAAACAAACTTGTAGGTTTTGACCATTTTTGATAATATTTTCTACGATGTTCAATGCCTTATCCGATATCATATTGAAGAACTCGTGGTAGTTATCCACCAGTACCATGATCTTCTGATACTTTTTCATATACATATGTTCCGTCACATCTTGTTCCTCTTGCCCTCTAAACCCTTTTAAATCGTTGTGTCTTATCTTCATTTCTTCAATAAGGCCATCCATAAAACGATCTAAATCATCTGCATTATCCATATAACCATCTGCTTGATATCTGGATGCATCTCTTTGCAATAGACCTCCTGATGGCTCTATGACATATACTTTCCAATCAAATTCACTGGTTATCAGACAAAGTAATTCTTTGATAAAATTCGTTTTTCCTGTCTGTTCGTTCCCAAGTACAGGGTAAACACTTAACCCACTAAAATCAATGGCCACAATCTCGGCTTCTGTTACATCGTACCCAATAGGCACGAGACCTTGTTCCATATATACGTTGCTTTCTTCATGTTCTGTAACCGTCTGAATACTTATTTCTTCAGGTACAAATGGTATAGCTTTTGCAGTCTGACCTGTCCAAGCATTACCCATCTCTTTAAAAACATCTCTTAAATACTGTACCCGTTCACCTTCATTAGCAGCCTTACATGCAAGAGCTGTTTGAAATTCTAGAGCTGTTTCAACTTTACATAATCCTCGACCTTTCACTTGTTCAGGTTCAAGACCATTGGTTTGTCCTACGATAGACACATAATCGTATTTATCATTTAATTGCAACGTACACATTAATTTTATATTTTGCGTTATCTTGAACTTAACTGAATTAGCATTACTCGCTGTCAGTACCATAAATATGCCATAATTACCACCTTCACGTGATAAGGTGGCGATTGTGGGCTCATAGTCCACATACAGTTCATTGAATGCTTCATAATTATCCAGTAAAACAATCATGGCGGGTAGCTTTTTATGGGTTATCTCCATATAAGCTTTTAATGTACCTACACCATACTCGGAGAATTTTCTTTTTCTTGTTGCTAATTCTTTCACTAACATTTTAAAGAGTTTTTCTAACTTGTCCTCTTCTTCAGAAAATACAATGCCTCCTGTATGGGGTAAGTCCTTATAGTATCCCATGGTTCTTCCACCAAAATCTAAGAAGTAGAGACTCACCAATTCTGGCGAATAAGAAGTAACAAGGGAGTACACCAGCGTCTGTATAAACGTGGTTTTACCTGTACCCGGTGCACCAACTAGAAGAAGATGTCCTTCATCGCCCATATCCATGGTTAATGGTAATTGCTTCTGGTTTTCTGGATCATCAATTAAGCCAATAAGGGGGCATAACCAATGGTCTACTTCCTGCCAACATGCACCATCAAAGCCTACCTGTCTGTTATCAATATCTTGAATGAATACTTCTTCAGCTAGAGGGTCTAGCCATAATTTTAATGGTTCAATGGCTTCTTTCTGAGCTAACCTATCAATGTAATCCACCACGGCTTCAAGCTGTGTTGTGGAGCTTTTGACACCCTTTGCTTGACAAGAAACGGTCTGTACAGAACGGCCGCAGCCATCAATAAGGGATATCTGATTATCCGCTTCGTTCTCAATCACATCTGTTGGAACATAGGAGCCCCCGCTCCAACCAGACTGTACCAACTCAAATATTTCATTGTTGCCCACTTGCACATAGCAACGACCAGGTTCTTTAATATTAGCAGCTTCTGGCCGCTTTAACATTTCGTTACTATCTGATTTATCCAATATCTTGAGACATATTCTAAAACGGGTGTTACTCCATATCTGATCATCCACCACACCAGATGGTTTCTGAGTGGCCAAGATAAGATGAACACCTAGGCTTCGACCAATCCTTGCAGCACTGACAAGTTCCTGCATGAATTCTGGCTGCTGGGATTTCAGTTCAGCAAATTCATCAGATATCATAACCAGATGAGGTAAAGGTTCACTGGCTTTACCCTCTTTGTACAATTGTTGATATTTATCAATGTGGTTAACGCCATGCTCAGCAAAGACACGTTGTCTTCGTTTTAATTCACTGCGAAGGGATACGAGGGATCGTCGAATCTGATTCCCCCCTAAGTTGGTGATGCTTCCAGATATATGGGGAAGTCCAATAAAGCAGTTAGCCATACCCCCACCTTTATAATCAATAAGAATAAAGGATACATCATGGGGATGATAATTAACCGCCATGGATAAGATATAGGATTGAATAAATTCACTCTTACCTGACCCTGTCATACCTGCAATCAAGCCATGGGGGCCATGATATTTCTCATGAATATTCAGCAAGAAAGGTGTGCCTCCTGCCTTAACCCCTAATGGTGCTTCCAGTGTTCGATAAGATAAATTTGTCGCCCATCTTTCTTTTATGGCTAAGTGTTCTATCCTCCCCACCTTATACATTTCTAAAAAGGTGAGCATGGAAGTTATGGATGCATTGGATGCGATTTCTTTTATTTTGATACCTGCCAAATATCTGGCATAGCCATCAAGATTTTTATCCATGACTGTGTCTGGATGAAACGTCATGAGACCATCTTCGGGTCTATCTCTGTTATAGAGATTACTTTCTGCCTCAAAACATTGAATAAAGGCTTTACATTCCTTAGGTAATCGGTTAATTTTGTCATAAATGTAAATGGTGGATACACCTAATCTGGCATTGGCATTGGTTAAATGACGCATCACCAGCTCATCTTCAACAAGATCCGCATCTGCTATAAAAACGATAAAATGGGGTAGATGTAATATGGGACCATTAAACCCATCTTCTACGGTTTCATCACGGTTTGTAAGCACTTCTTTTAAGTATAAAAAGACATCCCTTACTTCATCTCTTGAGGAGGCTACAAAACGCATGCCTTTTTCCGGTGCCCACACGTGGGGTAGTTGTTTTACCCATGACCAACGATGGGCCTCTTTTTCGTTATAGACGCATACAATCTTAACTTCATCATAGCTATGTAATGCACTGATATGGACAATGGTTGACATGGCTGTATCCACTGTTATTTTTCGGTCACCTATCATGCCTAACATGTTGTTTTCCATAAGAGAAAAGTAAATAGGCATCCCCGAAACCCCATCAAAATTAGTGTTTATATCTTTTAACTCTGTCATCAAACGGTCATCAATCATGGTAAAGCTATCTTTTGGTTTCTTAATGGTGATGGCAGGTGATACGGTTCCTGTACCTAATCGAATATCCAGAAAATCTTTATTGGATGGCATACGTTCCCATAATCGTCGATCACGATTAGAAGCTCTGCTCATAAGAACTGTTGGTTCAGGATAAGTACCTAACAAGACCTTTTTATTATAGGCAATCTTATCTTCCAGCTTAGAGTATTCGATCTGCATGTATCGTCGATAACGCTTAATTCTCTTTTTCTCATTTTTACGCTTCGTCTTTTTTCGATGGGCTCTTGAGAGAATAGGCCACAGTATGGTCCCTGTCAACATAGCGCCTGTCATGGCGATACCCGGTATCATCATAAACGGATTATTCCTGCTGGAGTAGATGGTAAACATCATACTCATCATCATAGCCATGCCCATGGTTAATGCAGGACCAAGG
Source organism: Vallitalea pronyensis (assembly GCF_018141445.1). Taxonomy (NCBI): domain Bacteria; kingdom Bacillati; phylum Bacillota; class Clostridia; order Lachnospirales; family Vallitaleaceae; genus Vallitalea; species Vallitalea pronyensis. Next base: position 5,649,538 of record NZ_CP058649.1, read on the forward strand.
GTTAAGAGTAAAGGCTGTTCTTTTTGTTCTGGTGGCGGCGGTGGAGAATCCATATCCAGCTGACCTTCTTCAAGTTTCTTAATAATTCTTGGTGAACGTTGAAAAAATCGGTCATCATTCACTTCTGTTTCTTCTTGTTCTTCCTCTGTGTCTTCTTCTACCTGTTGGGGTATATAAGGGGTAAGATGACATGCTTTTAGGTGGGTGGATGGATAAGTAGCAAGAGCGTCTCCCAGATAGAGCATTTTACATGCCTTGATATGTATGGTATCACCAAAGCTTAAAATTGATGATGTTGTCTTGATGCCGTTCACATAGAGCATTTTCTTTTTCTTGGCGCTAATGGTGGCTCTACCGTTCTCCATGTTGATCATGGCGTGATTAGGCTTCATATCATATTCATCATATACAATGGTATTGTTTTCTGAATTACCAAAGGTGATTTGCTTTGTATGATTTAGACTGTATTTGTTAAGAACGAACCCATGACTCAATGCGTCAACATAGATGATGGCTTCCTCACTACTATCCATGGAAACAGCAACTTTTTCACCTATGACAAGTTGTTTTTTGGTGACTGTCATGGACTTAGGGGGGGACAAAAACCATTCGCCATCCAGTGCTATGACAGGAAGCTTCGTTGACAGTGAAATTTTCATGACTTGACCAGGGTTGCTTAATCGATATTCTTGTACGGTATCTTGATAATACACATATAGTACTAATTTCTTCATAGAAGTTTTCGCCTCCAAAGCATCTACGGTATGCTCGAATTTTTGGCACAAAAAATAATATAACTACCAATTATGCATAACTGGCTCTAACTTTGTATCAAGTTAAGTTATATCTATCTTGTCTCCATATATACTTTCTCGTGTCACTTCTATGATTCCATATTGAACTTATTGTTTAGTTGACAATGCTTCTAAAATACGCTTTAATCCCTGTAAATAATGTCGTATGTGTCACCAAGTAGACAAATACGATAACAACCACAGAGATTATTAATATAATCATTAAAAAATTTAAGAAATCCGTTTTTTCGGACCCAGCATTCAACGCAGCTTTTTTGAGCAGAATGGGCTTATGCTGTTTAATGAGTTTTTTTTTTCGTATGTAGGAAAAAAAACTTTTTTTCTCTTCCTTAATCTGTGGTAGTACATGGCTAAGTAATACTTCATAAACCTCACTGGCATGGTCATTTTCCTCAAAAGGCTGTGGGTTATATGCCCCTTGATAGCAACTTAAATGCTCCATACTCTTATTCACAAACTTAAAGGTCTCATGATCGCAAAAATTAAATAAATATTTATGGGAACTGTTTTTATCCTCTGCTTTTAGCAATGCATCAAGAGCTATTAACTCCCAATCTTTTACACCGCATACAATGATTCTTTCCTGAGCCCGTCTAAACTCAGGTATATCACAGGTGGCATAAGGTCCCATGTCCAAAATGACATAACTATAATCACCCAATATAAGGTCCGATACAGATGTGGTGGGATCAAATGGATAGAAATCCATACCTGCTAACGAAAACAATCGCTTCTTTCGCTCTACATTGTTATATGCTTTCTCAATAGCTGTAAAAGCATCACTATGATCCATTTCAACAATGGCCACACCATGTTTTTTTCGAAGTAAAAATTTTCCTATGGACAAGGCTGTATGTGTGGTGCCAATTCGGCTCATCACACCTGCTACGGCAATGACCACAGTACCCACAATCTTATCTTTTTCCACTGTAATAACATCGGTGGTTTTCTTGCCAAATCGCCCTTCACCTGTGTTAATAAAGTCTTTTTCTTGCTGTCTTTTTCCTGCTACTTCTTTGTCCCATTTGATGGCTTTTGCATAGGTGGATGGACTCTCATAGAGTTCTATAAGCGCTGATAAGATGTGGCTTCCTGCATAATCATCTTGACCGATGATATCGTAGATACCCATGGATATGAGATCATTCATGGTATCATGACCAGACAAACTATAAGGAGCAATGATCATAAAGCGCAAATTATCCTTCACAGCATCTAATTTTCGAATAAATGCAGGTACTTTTCTATGATCTTCAACACTGGCCATATCAAGAATAATCAAATGCACGTCCATGGACTTCAGCATCTCTTGTTCTTCAAGGATATCAATATCCCGATCAACCTTTTTATAGATAATTTCTTGACGTAATGTACCCATTGCCTTATCAATATCTTCCAAATACTTTGGTCCTGAAATAACAGCAACCATTTCCCTCACCCCTTTCCTACTTATGAGCCCTTTGGCATGCAAGAAATCCTTGTTTAAACATGCATTTAGCCCATAAAATTTGTCTGAATTCAGGAACTTTCCTATTTTTGTGTAGTTTTGAAGAATTAATGGGGTTATTTTAACATAATATATTTTTTTTGTAAACCAAATATGCATTTCAATTTCAAATTACAACTTTCTGTAAACATATAACTCTTAGTACATTATGATTTTTTTCAACATTTTGCTCATTTATCTCTACCAAATTCTATTATTTATATTCATTTTAAATAAAAAAAATAAATTCTTCAACAAAATAAGACAAATAGTTTATATACTATTAACTATACACGTGTTTTTGTAACAATATTCAAATATACCTTAGGCAAAAGGGAGTGTTATCATGTTTACAAGAAAGCAAACGGAAATGAAAGGCATTATATCCCAAGAAATCAAGAGAGTTATTGAGGAGGAGGACAAGATGGAAAAGAATCAAGCAAGGCGGTACTATCGACATAACATATCATTTGACAAATTGGAGGAACAACATATCTACAAGCCACATTTATCACATACAAAGGAGGACTTAGTGGATGCTATATTCGACTTTTCAGAAGCTATCGAAAATAAAAATTTATATCATTCTCTAAAACAGCTTAAAGAAATTGATAAAAAAATCATCAAGATGCGGTATGTAGAACAGCTTAGTTTCAAAGAAATTGCAGAACAATTAGCCATGAAAGAGGATACTGTCGGCAAAAGACATAGAAGAGCATTAGATAAGCTTAAGAAAAGTATGTTTTAAACAAAAAAATATAAAAAGTTTAAATTTTTTTAATAAAATGTCCGATTTCGTCATTTTTCAAGGCTATATAATAAGGGGAATTATTTGCCTTTTAGTAAGCTATGTCATTTTTTCTGAACATTGACAATCTAATAAACGTATAATTTGGGTACGTTCCTCTTTTGTAAAGCGCCTTAAGCAATACGCCACGACGGCATGTCCCGAGCGATATTTATTGCTTATATATTATCTTTGGTTAAGATAAATCGCCATGACCCAAAAGGGGGATAATGATACTTCCACCTCGTCTTAACACATCGTAAAGAAGGTGGCTCGCTTTGAAAAGGGAGAGGTAACAAACCTATGTTGTCTACAACCATAGACAGCCTAAATTATGCAATTCATTTTTAAACATTGATTGGCACCATTTTTTATTCGGGGGGGAATAAATAATGTGATGGATCTTGAATCAGCTAATAAAGGTGGACCCCATATATACCTTGTATTAAAACCATGACTCTCCAAGGTATGTAAGCATGCAAAAGATCCTTATGCTAGGAGTTGTTAAGCATTGACAATGAAACGATTACTCTATTTTTTAGCTCTATTACTAATATTATCTGGATGTAAAACGACAACACAAGAAAACACCCCACCTGTTGTTATTATGAGGGAAGCTATACATATGGATAATCACTATCAACTGTATACCGATGGGGAAAGTGTTTTCTTAAAAGATGTTAAGGAAGATTCAACCATAACCTTAAGAAAATGTTATGAAACAATCAAAGAAAGATTAACGTTACCAACCATTAACTCTGAAGCACCACCACCTGAATCGGATATAACCACATACCTTGAAGAGGCTACACCTTTTACGTATGATGCAACACTTGAAACCTCTACTATGTATCTACAGCATCTGAAGGAATCAGGTTGGGTTATATTCGCTCAATATGCAAATTATTTATACCTGGATATGTATCTCAAAAAAGATGATATATATATGCGGGTTATTGTTCTAGATGAAAAAATTAAGATTTTCAAGAACATATCTGGTGAAGTACCCGACCCATTGTCCTATGTCAATGAGCGTGCTTCCAAGAAAAAGTGATACATACGATATCAAAGTGTAGTGGATAGACATGTAACGTCACAACGATAATGATATAGATCCCCTCTTATCCCGTTATCCTTATAGGCTCCCATACAATTGTTATATCCCAACAGTTTATGCTAGCCATCCTACATGCCCTCCACTGCATTTTGTATATAAAGTTTAAACATTAACCGTTCTAGCCAACTGGACACGGGTAACAGAGAACACAATGATGAATACGTATTAAAGGAGATCTTAAACATGCGAAATTGGATGAAGTATCTCATAGTTACGCTCATTGTAGCATTGTTAACAAATGGTGGCCAGTTTTATCTCTGGAATCAATATATTGCTCAAGTGAAAGTAGGCTATGAGACTGAAATAGAGGTCCTAAATGCTACCATACAAGATATAGGAACTCTTGTAGATGTCTATTCTGTAAGAGCAGCAACTTTTCCTGGACAAGAAGTAAAACAAGAAGATTTGATGCTTGTCCAAACACCCGAATCACTCATTAATGATTCTTATGTATTAGAACCCCAGCAGGTAATGGATAAATTTTATAAGATTGCCATATCACCTGGGACACCTTTAACAGATGACATGTTTATGAGTGAAGCACTAGATGATACAACACGTGAAACAGACCTTATTGCCGATTCTTGGTCAGTAGGTCTGAAAAAAGGTGACTATGTGGACCTTGAAATTACGTATCCATATGGTGACAAATATGTTGTTCTCTCTCACATACGGGTTGAGAATGTCAATGCCAATACCATCAAAACCTATTTAACAGGCTCACAAAGACATATCTACAATGGTGCTTTGGTGGATTATTTTTTACACGTTGACAACGGTGCTTCTCTTAACTTAGTCAAATATACAGAGCCTGGTATACAAGAACCTTCCAAGGTTACTTACTCTGTTACAGACAATATTTTATCTGTTATTACCGAAGACCCTAATGTCATGGAAAAAATAAATACAACCCTTAATCAGGAAAAGCGTACCATGATTACCAACAGTTTATCCACCATTAGTGATGAAGATGCCTCTGCTTTATCAAGTGGTCGTAGAGGCACACTTAGTGATATCACTGGTGCTGAAAAAGAGCATACCCAAATGGTGAATGAACTGGAAGAAACCCGTCAAAAAGAGTTAGAAAAACAACAACGAGAAGCCGCAGCCAATCAGCAAAGCAATAACAGCAATCTCAGTATACAGGAAGGAGTGGTTAACTAGTGAGAATAGGTGTTTTAGGTTTTACCGATAAAAGACCTATCCTCTATCCACTTATGAAGCTTCTACAGTACACAGGCGATGTGGTGGTCATAACAGATGACCGCCGATTCAAAAGACTGTTAGAAGATTACACTTCACCAGGCCATCTTGGAAACATCATGATATGTGTCACAGATGCAACACCTGATGAGGTGTGGGAAGAGATAGATCATCGTGAGAATGACTTCGACCATGTCATCTATGATCTTCGTGATACCTTACATGAAGATATCGATATGTACATCCATGTAAAAGGGTCTGATTATGAAGATGGTGAAAAAGATTTTCTAGAATGTGTGGATGCATATACACCCATTAAGCTTATGTATGATGGTAAGCCAGACCGTACAAAAGAAACCATGAACATACCCATCACGCTTAAGCTCCTATCAACCCTGGAAATTTTAGAAAACAAAAAAGTATTACTACCGCTACCCAGTCCCAAAGTCAATAAAGCTATTGCAAAGTTGATTGCAACTCATCTCTCCCTGAAAATGAGTGATGCCCTAAAATTACTAAGAAAGGGGTGGCAATCATGAAAGTTGCTATTTATTCACCTGTTCGCCGTCAAGGTTGTTCCACTGTCAGTATTTTATTAGGGGCCGCTCTAGCACATGTGGTCGGTATGAAGGTATGTTTAACGTATACAGGTATTGAATCAGATACTTATAACATCGCCCTTGGGTTAAATCACATTGAAGATCGCACAAAATCACTGACTCAGGTAATTCGTATGCTAGAGGGAAATAATATTTCTGGTGATGATATTATGGATTATCTGACCCCTTTAACACATCATCTGGACATCATGCAGACTTCCAGCGATTACATTACATCTGAAGAAAGTGATGCCCTCTTAAGCTTCGTTCTGAATAACCTGCCTCATGAGCTTATTATCACTGAAATTAATTCAGAACCCTTTGAAGAAAACACACAGCACATATTAAACAATGTGGATATCGTTATCGTATTGGTTTCTCAAGGCATGGATGTTCTGAATAAATATAAGCTCTACAAAAAAAGTCCCTACTATCCAAGCAAAGATAAAACCGTTTATGTGGTTAACCAATATGACCCTTATATCAGCCCCTTAAAAGATGTGGCTAAAACCATGGGCGTGCATAAGCGTAAAATCAGTAAAATCACCAACAACCCCTATGTTGTTAAGATGGCTAATTCAGGTACACTGCACAAATTAATGCCCTATATTTACAAAAAAGATTTAAGGGTACTTAACCTTCACGCTGATATTCGTGACCTCTGCTACTTAGTTATGAGTAACTTAGGCGTAAAAATCAACTGGGAGGGTAAGCTTAATGACTAATACATTCCTAACCATTGCTTTGATTATAGGAAGTGCCATGGGCTTAACCATATGGTATTATCGTGTGAAAAACGAGAAACCCGATTATGAAGAAGACGCACATATCACTTTTGAAAAATTAGTGGATACGGTGAAATATACTTTAGCTGATCTGATAAAAGATGAAAGTTTTAATGGTTTTAGTGATGATGATTTCAAGGCTTTTTACAAACGAAAAGCTCGTATTCAAGATGCTATGAATAACTGTGTCTATGGTATTGATTCTGCCAAGGTGATTGTTCAAGACCTTATCCGTTCGGTCATCATGGATGAATGTCCAACCGTTCAAGATGTAAACTTGTGCTATGACTTTTATTCAAGAACATTGGATACCCGCGTTAAATTTGAGATCCTCTTGTACTTTTATAAAAAAGAATATGGTAAGGGTGCCCTTGCACAGATTATTGATGCCTATAACTTGGATCGTGAGCGTTACCTGATAGAAGATAAGTCTGCTCCTTCCTATGCCATCACCGCTGAAGATATTGATATGATCTATGGTTCCAAGCATTACAAATTGACATATCCTGTTCTAATTGACTTACTCACCATTCTGGTCTATCAGCAATACAAAGGATTTGGCATCTTAGATACCTTACGTGAAATGGATATTAATGGTTTTAACTGTGGGACATCCGGTTCCATTTTATCAAATCTTAGAAATGATAAACAGGTGGTAAAAGCACCTCGTTCTGTCTGGCTGTATTTCAGAGGAAAATACATACACATGCGATTTCTTACATTTGGAACGGAACAAGAACTGCGTCGCGTGATACAACTAATATGCCGTTATAACAATCCAGGACCCTTGACGGAAAAAAGAGGCTATTTAGTCAATACCATGTTTGACAAATCAAGGGTATTAGCACTTCGACCACCAGCAGCAGAATATTGGGCAGTCTTTGTCAGGAAATTTTCCTTAAGTGATGTATCTTTAAAAAATCTTATTGAAAAACCCTACGTCAATAACGCTAACCTAGCCATCCACCTGCTTCAATTCTTAATGATGGGACAAGTCACATGTGGTGTCACTGGACGTCAAGGTTCTGGTAAAACAACCCTTATGACAGCGCTTATTGAATTCATTGATCCTAAGTATACACTGCGGGTACTTGAAATGGCACCTGAGATGTACTTACGTGAACTGTATCCAGAACGTAATATTCTCTCTGTCCAAGAAACAGAATTTGTCAGTGCATCTGACTTACAAGATGCTCTTAAAAAGTCCGATGCAGCAGTATCCATCGTTGGCGAAGTCGCAACAGACCCTATTGCTGCCAGAATGATACAGATGGGGCAAGTGGCCTCTATCTTTACCATCTTCTCCCACCATGCTAATCGAGCCGCTGACCTTGTGCGAGCTCTTAGAAACTCACTTGTTAACGCTGGTGGCTTTACTTCCATGGTAACAGCTGAGCAGCAGGTAATTGATATTGTGCGCATTGACGTTCACTTAAATTATACCACTGACGGTAAACGCTATATTGAACGTATTTCGGAGATTATTAAACTGGATGAAGGCGTTCCTTATCCCGATTATCTGCGTTCCGACCCTGTACACTCCATGAACACCATCACAAAAGAGTATTATACACGTATTACAGACCGACAGACATTCACCACACGGGACATTTTAAAATATGATCTTGCAACGGATACTTATACAGCTCTTGATTGGTTTTCACCTGAGCTTACCCAATACATCATGAATTGTATACCAAAAGACAAACGATTGGACTTCTCACATTTTGTCCAAGAAAACTGGGAGGTGTAAGTGGTGAGTCCTATGTTATTAATACCACCTATTGCCTTGCTCCTCATCAGTATCGTAGCCATTATCTATATCGTTCGGGCAGATAAAAAAAAGCGAAGTCAAATCAAAAAGAACTATAACAAGTACAATAAGATATTCTACCAATACGAACGTTTCTTTCTTACACGAGCTGGCATTCGAAGGCTCTATTATCGCTTATCGGAGTTATCGGTTTATAGTAAGAAAGAATTAAAAGCCGTAACCGTTAAATTCTACAGCCTGGCTTTAGGTACGTTTTGGGGCATTAATGCAGCTGGCATCTTTTTGTTTCGAGATACCTTCACCTTTATACTCTTTTTTCTCTTTGCTTACATGGTTAAAAATATCTTAATTGAAAAGCAAATTGATCACATACACTTTAAGTTATTAAAACAGTTGTTAGCATCTCTTTCGTCCATTCGTCAAACCTATTTACGTCTAGGCGTTATACCTGATGCTATTGCTGAAGCTGAAGTAGGTCCTCTTCTTAAACATGCTTTTGAAGATATCTACTTAATTCTGACTGCTGTTGATGGTGAAAGACGACTTGAAGAATTTTATGCAGCTACCCCTTTTAAGCTATTGCAGACCTTTTCTGGTGTTTGTTATATCTTAAATAATGCCGGTGATAGCACCACCGCGAACGGTTCATCTAATTTTATACAAGCCATGGGTATGATGCACTCTGAAGTCCAACTTGAGGTACAGAAGCAGATTCTCCAAAAAGCAAAATTTGGTTTATTAGAATATCTGCCAGTGGTACCACTATTGGCTATTAAAGCCATTGAAGCCTTTTTTGTGTCGAATATACCAGGGACGTCCATTATCTACAATGGACCTATCGGTTACATATCCCGTGTACTGATTGTGGTAACAGCCATCATTGGGTATACCACCATCACTAAGATTAATAGTACCATGGTGATTAGTAAGGATGATCGACAAACTTTCATGAAAAAACTGCTTCAATATGACACTTTTTCTATATTCATTAATGACATCCTACCAAAGAAACAAAAGGTGATAAATAGGAAGAAGAACCTACTGAAACGCTCCATGTCCATGAAAGACCTTAGGTATTTGTATACAAATAAAGTTGTGTATACGGTAGTAGCCTTTGTCTTAAGCATCTTCTTTATCTTTTTTGCCGTTGAACTTGGTAAGGATTTTATCCTAGATAATATCAAGGAAGTGTCATTGGTAGCTGGTGAGAAATTATCCAAGGAGGACATTCTTATTCGTAAGCAAATGGATAAGGTCTATATGGATACCCATCCCATGATGAGTGCATCTCGAACAAGAGCTTTCGTGGATGGTTATCTCCCATTGTTACCTGAGTTTGATAAACATGCTCAAGTTCAACGTTTACAAACGAAATATCAATCCTACTATAACACATATTTTAAATGGTGGATGCTGTTGATTAGCATTTGCGTGGGTCTTATGGCTTGGCATATACCAGAACGTATACTAAAAATGAGAATACGGCTACTGAAAACAGAGTCTGAAGAAGATGTTTTGCAGCTACAAACCATCATTACCATACTGATGAATACGTCTGTGGACACCATGGAGACTTTGTATTGGCTGCAACGCCAATCAAGAACCCATCGCAACGCACTCATTGATGCGTATCACGAATACCCATCAGACCCTGAGCTTGCTCTCTATCGCTTAAAAAGCAAGGTAACACTACCAGACTTCAAGCGTATGGTGGATAAGTTACTCTTAACCATCCATCAGATATCCCTGGCAGATGCGTTCAGTGACCTTATATCAGAGCGAGCACATGTACTGCGTATAAGAGAAATCACCCAGCAAACCATTTTAAAGAAAAAACGTTCATTTGTAAGCCCATTAGCGCTCATCCCATTAGGGTTAACTGCTTTTTGTTATATCCTTTTACCGCTGGGTATATTGGGTATAAAAGAATTTATGAAGGCCTTGGAAATGGCCGGAATCCAGTAAGGAGGCACAATCTATGAAATGTAGCACAGGTATTGGGACATTGTCCCAAGATAAACAATTATACAAAACTGTAGACAATGAGAACTTCTATATCACAACCGTCAAAATGAGCGGTGTTGACATCCCCGCCGTAGGTTCAGAATACATTCTTGCTGACCTAGAAGGACGAGTTCAGTTACAATATTATCTACGTTCAGAGACAACAGAGGATAATAAACTGTTTACGTTTATGCAGATCATGACGGTTCATTCGGTAGATGATGATACACCTGAAACCAATAGGATACAAATTGGTGGTTGTATTGCCAAAACAAAGGGTCTACTGATTAAAAACAAAATTGGACTCGAAATACTGCCTTTTATCATCAAATACAAATCCTATGACGGTAACTTCAATGTGGCCCACTGTGTAGCCAAAGGTGCAAAAGCTAGGGAGTTATCCAAGATAAAAAAAGGTGATATTGTGGAGATCACAGGCAAATTTAAGAAAGAACACAATGCATTAGAAGTACTTGTGGAAGAAGTGGATTTCTATAAGGCCTTTCCTGCATTAGAATCTAAAAAAATATCTTAGTAACCAATTAACTTTTTTTATACTATTACAAAGCGACTACGTCGCGTCTTGCAAAGCAAGTTGTTTCGTTAGGATAGTTTTCTTAGCACAAATGAAAACGCTTCTATCTCATTTGTTAAATTGAGAACTTTCCTATAAGACATGACAAGTACTGAACATCTCAGTACACCACAAAGGAGGGAACATTACTCATGGAAGGTGAAATGGGTACTGGTGCAAGAATTGCTATTGCACTTATTATTTTAGGCGTATTAATTTCGGTGGTGTTCACCATCATGGGATTTACACGTTCAACAACCAATCAAGGTATATCATCGGTTCAGAACTCGTTGGGTTCAATGCAGTTAGCCGTGTTTGATGATTATGATCAGAAGATTTTATCCGGTACACAGGTTTTATCTGCTTTGAAATTATTTGAGGGGCAGCCAGCTGGTTTAGTTGTAAGAACAAAAACACAGATTACCAATAGTGAAGGCACGAATTATGGTGCACTATTTGCAGGTGTAACAAATAACACTACTGGAGTTCCTCCAAAGAATGCTGGTGAATCTTGGTATACATATACAATTGCTTTAGATAGTGACAACAATATGTCCTATAACATGAATTATTTACCCGCAAGTAAAGCTGGTTCCGAAACTTTCATTAGACCTACTGCAAAATTTCTTGCTGAGCTAATAAAAGATACAACTGGAACCATCGTTGGTATCTGTTTTTCACAACAATAACTCGAAAGCCCTTAGCCTGCCTAAGGGCTTTATTTTCATATACAAGGAGTGATTGCTATAGATGAATGGAGCAAAATCATATGGGTATCCATTGACCTGATGACGGCGGCTCTTATTCTGGTATCTGCACTTACCATTTCCAGAATATCACGTGACTTTGGCCGTGTCCAACAACAAGAAATCAATGCCGTTGCCGTTACCAAACTTTATCGGACATATAATCGATACGATAATCAAACCAATCTTACACCACAAGATATTATTACCTTAATCTTTGAAACGCGAGGCAGACCTGAAATTTGGGTAGACACAACAGCAGGTTCTGCTGTCAGCTTTACCCAAAAATGGACGCCAACTTCTCCAAGCAACATGTGGGATTTAACCCATATTACTGAAAATGTACTTCCAGTAACAGCATCCTATACCTCAACCATTGAAAAAAATGCCAATGGCGAAATTAGCCGTGTGGAATTTAGGAGGGACTAAATGGAAAGTGAAATTAGCTCAACCCTGAAACAGTCGGTTATCTTAATTGTTATTGGTTTCGTCATCTCCGCCATGTGGCTTACCATTGCATTTGGTCAACAGATTAACCATAGTGGCGTTAACACCATTGCTAAATCCACAAGCTTTATCTACAGCGCAGAATTGGAATCCATTAAGAATTATACTCAAGATTTACCCGCTTCATCGGTTTACTTGGCTCTTGAGAAAAATCGGGATGCCATCCTTTCAATATCCGGTTATGCTCACGGTACCAGCATATGGTCCATTGACGACTTAAAGAAAATATTTGGCCATCAAATCATATGCCAAGTAGAGCCTTATCAAGAAGCTTACAAAATTCGTATAACGACCTATTAGGAGGGATTTCATGAACATAGATGATTATATTGATTATCTGGTCACCATACTATTACTGGCTTTATTCATACCCATTACGGTATCCAACATGATCCCTCTCTACAATAATAAAATTGGAGGATTTGATGTTCAAATAGAAAAAACAGCACTTAAAACACAGGGTGAGATTATACCATATGATAAACCATTTACTTCCCATCATACCATGCTTATGTTAGCCATTGCTGACGTCTACTCTGCTGACCCTGACATAATAGAAATTAATGGTACCACCATCCAAATAGATGAAGCTTTTTTAGGGAACCGCATCAGTGCTTTGCAAAATGCCTATGCCGCTATGCCCACTGTGGAAAAGATGTCTGTTGAGCTATACGTGGATAGCAACGGTCCCAGAAAGTGGGTGATTAAGAATGAGTGATTTTATTAATAAAATTATTGGCTTATTCATGGTCTTTATTTTATTAGTACTTGCTCCCCTCATCATTAATTCCCTTAGTACATCCCTCACCATGAAACGTGCGGTCCTCAATGAAATGACCAACTTCATTGATAAAGTAACGGATACCGGACGTATAACCGATGCTCAAAGAACAGATTTCTACTTGGGTTGTTCCTCCCACGGTGTTACGGTAGATGTACGGATTAAACGTTATATACGTGTTGTCAACTCAGATGGTGCCGGCAGTACCGTTACAACCTATGTCTTAAGTGATGCAATCGCCAATTGGAACCAAGGAGATATTATTGAAGTGGAGGTGGAAGCCATTGATTACACAAGTGCACAGAAGCTCATGTGGTATTTCAATCGATTCTTTCCGCCAAAAATAGATTTTCAACTGGCAGGCATGATTCGATAGGAGGTGCTATGGATGAAAAGAATATACCTACCTCTATTTGTTGTTCTTCTCTATTTAGCCACATTACTTCTCTTTTTTTCAACGTATATTCGTAAAGATATTCGAGAATTTGAGCAGCTTAAACTCTCCTATGCCATTGATTACGCATCAGACGCAGCCATGTTACAACTGATTCAATCACGGGACTTATCCATGGATTACTCCGATAAGGATTATCTAAGTGCTAACCCACAAGAAGCACTGGATACTTTTGTTGATGTCTTTTTATTTAACTATGGTTTAACCCCAAGTGATTTAAATCGATCCCATGTTAAGATGAACTTTATTCCCACATTTACTGTGGCCATGTTTGACGGTTATTACATGGCAACCCCTAGGCTTGTTGAGAATGCACACCCCTACCCTGAGAATGGCATTCATGATGGTACTTGGGATCTGGTTTTTTCACCAAAAATGCCCTACATCTACATCAATGGTACTTCAAGTTATGCCTTGAATATGGGTAGTGACTATACATTGAAAATGTCAGGGAATCTACTATCTAAACCTAAGGGGTTCCCACCAGGTATTTCATCCAAGGAACAGATTCACCGTGAAATTTCCAACATCGTATCCAAAGATATCTCCTATACCATTAATACATTCAATGAGAATAATCCAAACTGGGCAAATACTTTCTATATCCCCAGTTCCCTTACCACCTTTACAGGTGTTAACCCCATTGAAGGACCATCTATTATTGCCATCGTACAAAACGTGGATTTTGCTACCTCTACACCCATCTCCGCTTTTAGCGTAGCAGGTTCCAAGATTCAGAGTGCACGTATGGTTGGTGGTTATATACGTAATGGTCAGAAGTATTACTGCTACATGGATAAACTACCTGGTTTTATTACCATTGAAGATTTGTTTGAAACGGTACATGACGCAGCTATGGCAGGGTATGCTCATGATATGATGTATATGGATTAAATGAAGATAGACATATATGCCTCTATGACTTGAATAGCCAGTCAATCATACATATTCAATTGAAATATTCTATAAATTATGATATATTATTTTTTTATAGACGAATATTCAAGGAGGTTTTACAAATGAAAAAATTATTATCATGGTGCCTCGTATTTATGCTACTAGTAGCAATAAATATACCTTCCTTAGCTGCCGGTGATGAACCATCGGGCTGGGCCAAAGAATTGGTTGCTGAAGCCATTGAGAAAGGCTATGTTCCAGAACATCTTCAAAGTGATTACCACAGGTCCATTACACGAGAGGAATTTGCAGAACTCTTTGTAACAGCTGTTTTTTCAGAAGTGAATCGACAAGAAATAGCCAGCGCAGGGGCTGCAACAAAACATGCATGGGATTTTAAAGAACTCACCATTGATAATTTCTTATCTAAGGTGTCCACAACACAGAAATTTACAGATACAGATAATAAATATGTGAAAGTCGCTAATATACTTGGTATGGTTAATGGGGTTGGGGATAACACCTTTAATCCTGATGGGCTTATTACTAGGGAACAGGCTTGCATTATGTTTGTGAATTATTTTCAGACAGTTGTTCATCCAGGCGGTGGATATGCCTTAGAAGAACTTGACGACATACATGATGCTTCTAGTTGGGCAAAGGATGCCGTTATATGGTCTTATCGTGCTGATTTCTTAAAAGGTACTAAGGAATACATAGCCGAAAGCATTACTGGTCAAAAAGAACCTCGTATTTTACAGATGGGCCACTTCGATACAAAGGGAACGTTTACAAGAGAACAAGCCATTGTTGTCATTGCAAAATTGGGTAATCCAAATGATAACCATCTTAGAAATTTAGTCTTGCGAGGCTACATGCGTATTAATATGGATGTTTTAATGCCAGGATTCGAAATTGATGGCAATACAATTAAAATGCTTAAAACTGGCTTTGAGTCTAAGTACTCTCATATCAAAGAATACTTTAGAACCCAACCAATATTAAAAGATTATGTGGATAAGTATACTACTGAAGAACTAATTGCTGCAGTCTGGTCACCCCATGGTGCTCAATTTAAGATGACTGATACCAATCACCTTGATAATGTATTATCAGGCAATCAGACTTTATATGATTATGAATTATTTACTATTGAGCACAATAAGAATGGTTATTTATTCATATTAACAAAAACACCTGGTTATGGTTATTTTGAACATTGTGGTGGTATACTGTTTCATCGTCCTAATGGCTGGACTGGCGCACCTGTGCCTGTTACTGGCAAAGAAGTAAAATAGATTAGATATTATTATGTAGCGCATAGGTAATGATTATTGCCTGTGCGCTTTTTATTTAAGGAGGTTTATATGTCCATAAAGAAAATAATTTCATGTTTTCTTGTCATTGTTTTAATGATATTCTTTCCAACACCTAATGTCAAAGCTGGTGGAGCTATCGGTACTATAGGGACCATTCCCTCAGGAGGTTCTCCTGGTGAAGGAGGAGGATTGTATGAAGTAACACCAGCATTTCGCGTTGGTATTGTAACTGAAACATTTAGAAAACCTATTGATACTAATGATTTAGAAAAAGTACGAGCTCAAATTATTCAACATTATGTTAATCACTTTCCCGACATAGAAAACTATATTATGTTTTCTCCTTCTTCAATTTACCATGAAGACCATGATATTGTACTTGGATGGTACAACTTAGGTAATGGAGATATTCAATACATTGCTAAAGAGAAACATTTTGATAAAAATGGTGTTCTACAAGAGGAACCCAAAAAAGATGAAGATGGTCGCCATGTTTTGGAAAAGAAGCATCGTAAAATTGATCCTGGAACTGCCACTAAAGAGCATATATTCTACACTGATCTTAAAGGGCAAATTGTTAATAATAGTTTAAAATCCCTCAATAAATATAAGTGGCAATCTATACTTAAACGTAAGAGTTACAATACAGATGAAGAGTATAATAATGCACTTATACAGTTTGAAAAAAAATCTACTCAATTATGGAGTTATTTGCTAAAGGGCTGGGATAACTCATCAGAAACATTAATTAATATAAAGTTAAATGAATATACAAAATATGTTCCACCTAAAGAATCAACAGCAGAAGAAAGACTAAATAATCAAATTGCTTATCTTGACTTGCTTATGACGTTATATGTGTTATCTCCAGATGATGAGGCAAAAGTATATGCTGAAGCAATAGAACGTTATGTTAATGAAGATGAACTTGCTATAAGGCCTCCTCTTATAGCAATCGACACAGCTGTCCGAGTTAAAGTCCCAGCATATACTTCAAAACCCTTTTATCTACCTTCTACCTCTTACTTAATGTACGTTTCTCATGTAACATCTTCTTATGATCTATGTAATCCCAACGCACCAACTTTTGAAGATAATGATACACAACCCTATGAGGCTGACCATACAAGAAAAGTACTAACAAGTCTGATACAAAAATCTGTTGACCAGAAACCTAATGAAGATCGTATTTCAGACCTATATGGTGAAACAGGTAAAAAGAATGGGTTTAATTGGGGTCAATCTGGTGTCTGCCAAGATATATTACGAACAACTGGTAATATGGTAAAATGGTACGATTCTACAGTTAATCCTGTTATGAAAGCTCTCACATTTCATGATGACCATTATGGATTCGTTATTGTATCCGCTGAAAATGTTATCATCCCAAGTCAAAATCCACCAGCAGGCTTTTCAATCATTAGCAACCCCAAAGAAAAAATGCTGGAGGCAGGTTCGAAAACCATTCAATCATATACAGAAATAACCTTACAGCGTAAACTAAAGGATACGCAAGAGGTGGATTGGATAAAAGCTTTAGACCGAGAATTTGATAGTGGTTTTCCTAAAATCATTATTAACCTGGATTCTACAACGTTAGCCAGTGGAAAAGCTGACACAACGACTACATATGATTTCTCAACACCTTCAAAATTCAAAGGTAATGGGCAACCCATTCCTTTAACAAAAGATGAACTGCTGTCTTTTATATTAGGTGATACAACATTTAGCTATAGACATAACTTGGTGAATTATCCCGTTGAACCTAAAAAAAGCTATACCTTTAATTACAAAGCATCCATACAGGTTAAACTATCTAATGAAATAACCATCGATCTACAAGGAGACCCAGACCAAGCCTCAACAACATATTATAGTCCTGCAAAACTTATCCGTTATACTTCCTCACCAATGGTTTATTCGGAAATTAAACAAGGCTCACCAGGCAATGAAACATTTGAAGCCATGGCAGGTACCCCTACAACACGAAATCTGTATTTTGCAAGCGGTGGTAGCGAGTTCATTGTGGATATTGTAACGGAATACTGCCCAGACCTTACCACTGAACGAACTTACAGAAGCTATTTTTCTGGTACTGCCAGCGCGTTCAAAACTGGTGACCAAGCTGGTAACTACACGGTAGGTGGTTTCTCCTTTAATGGTCATTCTGGAGGAACCCATACCAAAACATGGTCGGGTAGCATTCCATGGACTGGCTCACATTCTGCCAGTGGCTGGCATGGTGGTAGTGTAACAAATAGTTGGAATTATTCCAGCCAAGAAGCGGCCTTAAAAGAAGCAGAAGCATATGCATCACAAGTTAATGGTACGACTATATCACATACTGCTGCAAGTGATGGTAAAACACGAAGTTTTAACAGCTGGAATGCATCTGTATCAGGTGGTTACTCAGACGGTTCTGAAGGCACTTGGACAGATGGAAAGGATCCGCAACCAGCATCAGGTACACCTGGAGAACCTGGCTATAAATCTGCTAAACCTGGCGTTCCAGCAAAAAGTTCAGCAGGTACTGCTGGTTCCTATTCCTATTCTGTAAAGGTTACCTTACCAGCTCATAAATTATGTGGACCAGATCATGAAAATGATATGCCTTCTATTGAAGATACATGGAAACAAACCATTACCTACGATATCCAAAAAATTGTAGATGTGAACATCTGGAAAATTGACCGAAGTCATGTGGATGGCATGTCAACCCTAACGGAGACAGATGACATCACAGCAACTGTTGTTCAAGGGGATCCAAATATTTTTTATAATATTGCAGCCAATGATACCTCTACTGATGGCCGGATACGTTACAGCCTTGAACCGGAACAGCATGATCATGTGGTTTGGCATGAAGGGGTACGCTCCGATACATCTGATGGATTAGGTACCAATCCTTTAGCTGATGACAGCCCTGGAGGTGGTGGTCATTATGAGTCATATGGTAAAGGCATTATCTACACCAATAGCACTATACCTAACGAAGTTAACTACCATCAAAATAATGCTGATGCCACTGATAAAACAACACCTGAATTTGCTAAATTCAATGAACGAAGAAATCAAAAAAATATCACTACGGTCATATCCGATTTTGTTATCCTCCAAACATCCAGCGGTGATCAGTCCCTCATCTACTTTGAAAAAGACTCCGAGGAAAAAACCAGTCAAGAAAACTTTGCTGATATGCAAATTGAAGTAGAACACATGTGGGATGATAACCCTGAATCAGCTGCTAAAATGACGCCAGAGGATATTCATATAGGTTCCTATAATGGTAACTACTTTAATCCTGCCGCCAAATACAAAGGTAATGGCGACCAACATAAGACGATTACTATTCTTGATAATGACCCTGCCAAAACCATTACAAGACCCACAAGACCTTCTAATATGCGGCTTGTAAAAGAGAATATTGATGTCATGGATACCATACCTAATGATGAATACATCACTGGTAATAGCAGTGTCTTTTACCGTAATATACTAAGACATGGTCAACCTAGTGATTTCTATAAAGATACCTATCATGGAGATTATGGTTTATCTGGACTTAAATATCCTTCTACCTATTCAGACAACCATAGTAAGGTTAATGATATTGTTATTCATAACCCTGTAGCAGCCGAAGATGCCATGGTTGTATCCCTTGACTCTTCACTGGATCAACGATCAGCTGGCTCATTGGTTGGCGGCAATCTGCAAAGTGATACAAAAGAGTATGTAACGGAATTAAAAAATGTGCATCCTCATCAGAACTTCTTATTTAATGGTAACGCGGAACAACTATGTAATAGTGGACATATTCTTAATTGGAAAGGTGAAGTGGATAACCCAACGGATGTGGCTTTTCTAAGACGGACCTCTAGTGATTGGAAAATCAGTGGTAGTGGGTCCTTTGAAATCAGAGTACCTGCCAAATCAAACAGAATAGCTAAGTATGTTTGTACGACAGTAGGAGAAGCAGGTACCCACTATCATTTTTCTGGTAAAATTGGTGCACATAGAACAGAAGGTTATTTTACAATTGAAGCCTTAAATGCCAACGGCAAAGCGATAAAAACTTGGCAAACACCTAAGCATAAAAGTTCCCAAGTTATTGAGCAATCCCTTTGTTTTACTGCTCCTAATGATACTGTTCAGTTAAGAGTAAGTATTGTAAATGGACTATCCCATAACACAACTACTGTAGCAGAACATATCTTTGCAGATGATCTTGTACTGACAAAAGAACATGGTGATACATCTCCTTGGGTACCTATCAAATATTCTGCTTATGAAGAAATCACCCAGAATAATCCAGGCTATGTAGAGCCTCATACCATTTCAAATCCAGAGTATGTTCCTGCTGTTAACGAACCTGGTACAACACAAAATTTTAGCTATACAGGTAATCGGCAGACCTTTACAGCACCCTATACAGGTGAATATACTTTAGAAGCTTGGGGTGCAGCCGGGGGTAACTATTCAAAAGCTAATGGAGGATATGGCACTTATGTGAAAACAACCAAAACCCTTAATAAAGGTGACACCATGTATGTGTATGTTGGTGGTCAAGGTAAACCAGGGAACAGTAAATCTGGCGGCTGGAATGGTGGGGGTACATCCGGTGGTTGTACATGTGGTTCATCTTCTGGTGGCGGTGCAACCGATTTTAGGACAACCACATCTACAAATAGCCGTTTTCTTGTTGCAGGAGGTGGTGGCGGCGCTGGTACATCTGGTAATCACGGTCGTTCTTCAATCTATGCTACCATGTCAAGCTATGTAGGGCAAACTGGGGCTACTTCTGATGGCGGTGGCGGTGGTGGCGGCTATCGTGGGGGCTACAATGGTGGAACAGATATGGGTGCTTATGCGGGTTCTTCATTTGTTAATAACACTGAAATTACCCACAATGTCAGTAACAGTACCTATGTTGTCACAACAGGCAGTAACTCTGGGCATGGACGAGCTCGGGTAACTTTACCACCAAAATACTCACCTGAAGTAGGTGAACCGACTATTTTGGTTAATAATGCCTATTATGTGCCTGCTGTTGTGAAGAAAACTGGATCAAGTATTGTGGTGATTACCCCTGCCCAAGGTGAACCTTATATTCCAGATCTAGCCCCAACCATTCGCACTGTTATCCAATCCGATAAAACAATATCTGAACCACCTGATGATTGGTATGAAACCAAGGTCATTACCATACCAGCCAACCCTACGGTTACAGTGCCTGGAGGCGGCAATTTCAGTGCAGGGAATTTCTTATTACTTGATTACCCATTCCAAGTATATTTTCCAAATGAAGGGGATTTCTATGGTACCGGTGCTTATGGACTTTCAAAAACAAGTAACCATACTGGTAAAGGCTTTACCAACAATATGTCCACAACTGAATGGACAGCAGAAAAGTTTGCGAAGTTTGGGTTTGCCGTTATACATAAAGGTGTTCTTTATCCTGCGAATACAGAAATATCTTTGACACCCATTGATGAAAATTACTATGACTTTTATTTGCCTTTAGGCAATAAAGAAGCACTAAGTGCCTTTACAGAATTCTATGCAGTTGCTAACAATGCTCCTTCTGTTGATAATCGTACAGCATACAATAATAAAAAAAGACATAGTCATAAAAATGCACGGCATTCCGCACTAAGGGAATACAACATCGATATCATCGGTCGAATCGGTAATTTAGTCATGGAGGATACAGGCGATTATCGTTTCTCTAACTTCTTCAAGCAGCCTCTTTATAATGAATGGTATATACCAAGTGTTGTCCATAAAGTTGCCTTAGATCAACAACGAGCATACTTAGGTCCTTTAAAAGATATTCGTAATCATACAGTGAGTACACATACTCATTACTTGAATACTTATGGTTCTCTAGATTTTCTTAACCGGGCACCCGTCAATCTACCATTATCACCTTCTATCAATAACATCCCAGCTCTGCAACGTCAACCATTAAGATATGGCTACCCCATTTTTATGGACATTCAAACAACAGGTAACTATTACTCTAAAATGCAAATTATACCTTACTACTATCACTTGAACTTAAAAACAGGTACATTGACACCTGTGGACGTTTACATAAAAGAAGATAAGGAATATAAGCCTATTAATCTATTCGGTGCGGCAGTAACAGGTTGGGACCCAAATTCAGTTTATAACTTTCATGCTACTTTAGACTGGGAGTCTGAAGCAGATAGAAGAAATTATGATTCAGAAGAACAAACAATCACCGAATATGTACAGTCAAAAACATATAATGTAGATGAGGCTGGTAACGTGGCACCATTACGTATTCCTATAGGACAGTATCACACCTATGGTAATGCGCAAATTATGCATCCTTCCGAGCGTAACCGTACATTTATAGGTACATCCTGTACCTATGGGTATGACAAAAACCCAGATGACGCACTGGATGAATATAACTACAACCAACAAGCCCAACGCTGGCACTTCACCTTCAAACTGCCTTCATCGGCCATCTTCACCCCTCATGGTCAACCCATGACAAAAGCCAACGTCGAATCCGTTATGAACAACACCAGCGTTATCGTAGCGGCCGCTGATATAAAAGCTGTTGGTGATACCTATGTCTTACAATATGAACACCCTACAGGCAATGGCAGTGTTACGATTGCTGGTACAACACACTCCCTAGCTTCAATACCTTACAGTGTATACGCTATCTATTCCGCTAAAAAATCTGCTGCAAACGATTTGAGTATATCTGGAACCCATTAATGATTTTATAAAAGGGGACTATTTTATGTCAATATAAAGTGGTCCCTTTTCCATTGAATAATAAGGAGGTGTCCCATGAAAAAGGCCATGATTATCCTACTATTATCACTGATAATCACTACCCATGTTACTTATGCAGAAAATGCTTCTGTACTCCTTTCCCTCTATGGCTTTGACAAAGCCGTATCTGTAGAAACGGAAGAACAACGCCTGCTTGACATCACTGAAGCTTATACAACTGTACAAACGAAAGTCAAAACAGGTGAGATGATGGAAAAAGCTATCGACATCTATATTGCCAATCATCACGATAATCTAGCTGTTTATGATGATCAAATCTCTACTTTGGAGCATAGCTTGAAAGAACAGCGAAAGCTCATCTACAATAGCAGTGAAAAATCCGTGGAATATCTGCTGGAATTGGATGCTCAATATCAAACCACATATAACACGTTAAAAAAAGTACAAGCAAACCGTAACATCTATGCCAATCAGCTGGACATACTGACGACTAATCCTGAACATACAGCACGCATGAAACAAGAATATAAAAAACTAGAACATCTGCTTGCTACACAAGAAAAAAACTATAAAAAAGCTACCAGTTATCCTGAACTAGGTGATATAAAGAACTTGTCTTATCCTCTTGGAAAAGAAAGTTATATCACTTCTGGATTTGGTGAACGGGAGGATCCTTTTAATCCACCAGAAATTCAGTTCCATCGAGGCATTGACCTATCTGCTGATATGAACACAGATGTGACTGCACTCTTTCATGGCACCGTAGAAACAGTGGGATCAAGTGAAAACATCGGCTATTATGTCATCATTAACCATGGTAAAGGTATCAAAACCCTCTATGGTCATCTTGACCACTACCATGTGGAGGAAGGTCAAAAGGTTAAGCAACATGACATCATTGCAAGCTCAGGTAACTCTGGCAAACGCAGTACTGGACCACATTTACATCTTGGACTATACATTAACGGCATCGCTGTTAATCCCATACATATTTTTTAAGAACAATAACGAAGGAGGAATACCATGTTAGTGGCATCTAGAGACAGATTTTTACCTACCGTTATCAATACACTTGTACTGTCAAAAAATGATTACTTCTATTATATCCACCGAGATGTTTATGACCAAGCAGTGATATTAGCAGATAAATATACCAAGGAAAGCTTAATGTCCATCATTGAGCCTCAACATAATCTGTCTGCTATTCATTACTTTTATGAACAGGCACCATACCCTATTCATATCCTTGCAGTTTTTTTAGGCATCGTTGACTCAGGTCTATCTGAAGACATGGAAGTGCTTACAGGCGCTCTTCATGTGATTACTGCTGCAACCAATATCAAGTCTTATGTGGAAGTGAACAAGGAACTGCGTAAAACCTTACAGTTTTCCCTCTACATACAAGAAGAATACGAGATGGCATGGGAGCGATTTTTCATCACCAGTATCCCTTATGATGAGCGACATACAGCGCCTGTTCAAGAGGTATTACCTGTTGAAGCACCAGCTCATTCTGAGCCAACCATGGATTATTATAATCCCCAAGATAACGTACCTTCTGAAAAAGACATAGAAAACATGCTAAAGGAAACAAAAGCCCTAGAGAAAGAGAAGTTAAAAAACATTCTTTATGTAGAAGAATCCTAACGTATCACATCATGCATACACATGCGTATACCCATAAAATGGACTAGTCCTCAGATTGCATAATAAAATCTATTATAGAAATAAAGGAGTTAAACATATGCAAGAGTTAAACATGCAAGGGCCCGAAGAGGCCTATCAATCACTGGGTGAAGTTATTGAACTCATATCAGGTATTATTGAATCTTCAGAGCTCTTTCGGCATCGCATTGAAAAAGCTTATGATAACGTAGAGCTGGCATTTTTAAAACGGTTGTTAAACGCTATTACACTGGTTGAACACGATGCTATTATACTCAAAGAAGATTTTATACATATGCAGCAAAACTTAGATAAGTCATAAAAAAGGAGAAATGAAATGGGCCAAAAAGCTAACTTACTAGACCCTGAGTCACTTGAGACTCTATACACCGAAAGCATTCGGTATAAAAATAAAGCAGATGAACTATCCCATCATATAAGGATACGTATGAACCAATTAACAGACCCTCTTTACCTGAATCATTTTAAAAATGGTCAGTCTAATACGTTTGTTCACGCCATTATTGGTGGAAAACAAGCTCTGGAGGATCTACTGGATGCAGTAAAAGATACAGCCAACTTTATTGATAGCACTTTGGAAAATACCAAATCCCCTTGGGATAATCATCAACCATCGGATAAAATCAAAGAATCACAAACCAATCAAACGCTAAAACGATAACGACAATAGGAGGTACATGCTATGATTTATATAGCCTCATTAGCTGCATTTGGCAAAAAGACATTTGGGGATAAAATATTTCAAACCAAAACAAGTAAAATCATTGAACAGCTGGTGCTGAATCCAAAGGTTTCAGGAATGGACTCCGTTATTTTAGGTCCAAAAGACCTTGCTAATGCCACAACCCGATCTCATTTAGCAAAAGCACTTGATGATAAACATCCGGATGTCTTGGTTATCTATCTCTATACCAACGATAAAGAAGCAGAACTTCTTAACAACAAACAAGTCACTGCTAAAAAAATTGAAAAAAGAATCAATTTACAAAGTTTTAAAGAAACTGCTACAGAGATTTATGAGCATATGGCACTCACTAAAAAAGGTGATATCCAAAAGCCTAAGGTCAAAACAACATGTAATGATACCCTTGAAGAAGTATCCAGTGTTGAATCCGTTCCGTTAGAAACCCTGGAAGCAAAACCTTCTGAGCCATTAGTAGAAGAACCAACTCAAGTAAGCGAAGAACCTGTTGAGCGTGAAAATAGCCAGCCTCAACGACCTGTTACAGAATACATACAACCTGAGCAATCCAGTCCTTCTAAGATGACAGAAGAGCGTATAAAGGCATGTATTCAGTTCTCAGACTGGGATTTATTTAAACGCCTTATGACAAAAGATACCATTGTCAGTGACCTCATGCTTCAGAACAATGATTATGCCATGACCATTAACATGTTAAGCAAACTGGATCAAGATATTGTGGCTATCTTTAAAGATGATCAAAAAACCGTAGAAGAACGCTTTTCAGCCATCAAAGAAATAGGCATTAAACGTTCTAACTATCGGGTTAAGCAAAATAGCATTATCTCTGAAAAAATCGCTTCTATTCTTACCACCATCACTGTTTCAGCTGAAACCATGATTCACCAGCGGCTTCATGATATCACATCTGCGCTTAATCAATATGATGCCAGTGATAAACGTTTATACCGTCAGAATAAAGAAACTTTAGAGGCACTTATTGATCAGCGGATGACATTGCAATTTGAACTCCATGAGCTCTCTAAGAATTTAATCACCATCTACCAATCCATGGACGCGACTGTTAATCAGATCATTGGTTCTTTTGACAGTAGTCTGCCATCTGATAATACTTACGTGAATGAAATCTATAAGACTTCAGCACAGATATTTACACCGATTAATGCACCCAAGTTAGCAGCTAAGTTAATGAGTGACCTACAAAAAAATCGTATATCCTTATCAGCACTGGAAAATCTAATACAAGAAGTGGTATCAAAAGTATTCTACCTCTGTGAAATGGATGAATCCATTATCACTCACCAGAGCAAGCTCATTAAACTTCTAGAGTCACAGAATGTGGAAGATGTGGTGATCGTAGATACCATCTTAAAGAATACTTTACGACTGTACATAGGACCCAGTGACGTTGGAACAAGGGCCACAACCATTACTTGGGCCGGTATACTGTCAAGAAGGCAAAACACATTACTTATTGACCTGTCAGGACATGCTAAATTTAAAGATTATGGCATTGGGTCAATCACCCTTGAACACTTTTTAGAACATGCCATACAAGAGCATTTTGTATGTGTAGAAGGTCATTTACTAAGGGCATCCGAACTAGAACCCATCATTATACAATTAAAGAAAAGACTTCACTACTATCCTTACATCAATATCATCTTGGATACTTCTCAAGCTGACCTTATTAAGGAACTTGCCAACCATGCTCTATCCATAACTTATATTTCCGATTGCACCAATAGAAGTAATGCTCTGGTGAAGCAGTCTCATGAACATATCACCCTTCATAACATTGCCAAAAAGATCGTTCTCATCGATCCTACCATAGATGAAATGCTTATCCTAAGAGACTTATCTATGGACCCTCTTATAACGAAACTTATTATGCTGCCATATCTATCTAAAATTAAGTCATGTGTCATTAAAGCTCAACCACCTTATCTTGACCCAGAGATTCGAACCATCTTTGAAGAGGCTTTTAGATAAGGTTTTTTTACACATCCATTTCTATTTTATCAAGGGCTGTTCCATGCATGTCATGGGACAGCCCTTCTTTTTTTGCCTTATGCCATATCACCTCTGCACCAAACTGGTCCTAAATGTAACAAAAATTCCCTTTACCATTTTTTCGTACAGGTTAAACCATTATTGACACATATCATATTGATACTATTTAATTGGCATGTTATAGTATGTACACATCAATACAAAGGGTGAATATAATGCTTGTTGATCAGTTAATCAATCGACCTATTTACTATTTTACCTACATCTTATTCAAAAAAAATCTAATGTCCCATAAAGACATTAGAATCGTAAAATACGGTATGCAAGTGGTTTTTAGTGAAACTCTAAAAATTCTAATGCTGGTTTTATGTTTTGGTGTTGTAGGCAAACTACCGGAATTTTTCTTGTCTTTAACAATATTAATTCTCATCAGGTCGTATAGTGGTGGAATTCACTTTAGTACATTTATGAGATGTTTCTCATTTACTTTAGTTTTTTTCCTACTAAGTGTAACTGTTTTACCAGTTGTTGACTACATTAATAATCCCTCAATTTATGTAGCGATAGTACCATTGAGTACTTTGATCATTTATTTATATTCACCCATGCCCTCAAAACATCGTCCTATTTCTAATAAGAGGATTTATTATAAAAATAAAGCTATAGCTACACTCTTAACAGTAGCTATCTATTCAGCAATCTTACTACTACCTTTAGATTCCCATTTAAAAACAATCGGTATATGGACCATCGTTCTACAGGCAATACAAATAATGATAGCAGGAGGTGTAAAAAATGAAAAAAAAGCTATTCGTAATGGATAAACTATTACTTTCTATGTCCAGTATTTTTATGTTCGCATCATTCTTCGTAGCATCTAAATCAAGCTGGTTCCTCTTTGGCGAAACTTCATGCCCTAAATCTCTACGTAAATAATTCTAGCAATCAAAAAGAATTTTAAAGCAAACACTATTATTATCATAAAATACTTCAATGTTCCCGTTTTTAGATTTTACAATTTTTTTGACATTATATAAACCATAACCTCTGTTATTGCCTTTTGTCGAGTATCCCTTATCAAATATTTTATTGAGTAATTCTATCGTCATAGGTTCACTGGTATTTCTTACTTCGATAATTTTATGTGTATCATTCTTATCTAACTTGATATGAATACTTTTATCGGACAACTGTTCTTTTTTCATATTTGCTTCTATAGCATTATCTAATAAATTACCTAAGATATCAACGAATTCATATTCTTTTATGGGGTATTCGGGAAAAGGCGAATGACAATTAACAGATAAGTTAATGTTGTGTTGTTTCGCTTTTATTTTTTTGCTGTATAAAATAGAGCTAACTACTTTATTACCTGTATTAAGTAAGGTATCATCTTCTTGAAATTGATAGCCACCTATTAAGGTATTCAAATAATTAATGACCTCATCATCTCCAGTCCTTTCCGCAATACCGTATATTGCATGGAGTTGATTTTTTATATCATGTTGTTTAGCTTTTACATCACTTATCAAATTTTCTAATATTGGATTATATTCTTTATAGATTGCATTGGCTTTCTGTTCCTGCTTTATCCTAATTAATTCCTTAAAGATGATGACTACAACTAATATCCACAGTATGATACCAACAATAATCCATGAGATATAGTCAATACTTTCAAAATCCGTTTTCCATGCCATTGTATAGATAGCTAATGGTACTGCAATGAGAGCTGTTAACCATAATATAATCGTTTCAAACCTATCGTATAGATTGATGGCTTTTTCTAATGGAATATAATAGTATGTGAATATTGTTATCATCACTAATAGAACATTACATGAAGTCGCAATCAAATAATTATCTGCAGCTATGTTCAACATCTTGAAAATAGAAACAATAATTAATTGAAGAATGATGGTATAGCTGCTCCCTAGAAGATAGATTACGATAATTTTCTTTAGTGATAAGTCATATTTGTATCTTAAAAATCCAATAAGTGTTACAGCTAATAAGATTTCTTTAAATATAACATTAAACATAACCAAAATAACACTAACAATGGATAGTACAAAAATTATATTTATCTTATGTAATAGTTTGGTAAGTAATTTATTACTGAACTTAGAAATAACCATGACTAACGTACTGATTTCCAATCCGTTTATCAGTATTAAATAAACCAGTTCGTAGACCAGTTCCCGTTCCATCTACTTGCCCCCCTCTATTATCTTTATCACATCGGCACAATACTTGTCCCCTACCAATGCGATCTCATCATAACCGTAAAAGTAAATATCCCATGCTAATTTCTTCCTTTTTTCAATTTTTTGCACATGATTCATATTGACCACATAACTTCTGTGTGTTCTTACAAAATAATCGACGCCAGTTTCCTCAATGAGTCCTAACACCCTTTTAAAGGTCATGTTTGGCACAACGATTTTTCCTTGATCTGTATGTAAATTCAACTTACGCCTAGATGATTCTGCAAAATAGATATTTTTCAGAAACACCTTGTGTATAATACCTTTTAACCCAATAGCGATATATGCCTCCTTTTTCTCTTGGACTTTCACCTTTGTTATGCCTCTCAAAAGCTTGTCCGCAGCATTAATAACTTTATCCCTACTAAATGGTTTTTCTATAAAATCATAACAATGATATTCTTGTACAGCTCTTGGTAAGAAAGATAAATGAGTCGTAATAAAGATGATATAGGCCAATTCATACTGCTTCATGGACCTAATGGTCTCAGCTATCTTCATACCATTGGTATCTGGTAACTCTATGTCCAAAAAGAACAAATCTATTTTTACGTTACGCAATACCTCATTCGCTTCAGCACCTGTACCCGCTTGATAGATGCGGATGTTGCTGAAATTCTCTTTAAGAACATTAACTAGATTCTTTCTCGATACTTCATTATCTTCTACAACTAAAATATGATTCATGAAACCATCTCCTAAAATGGTCATTTAACTTTTCATCTTTATTATACATAACTTTTCGCCAAGATGGTATAATTATTTGTAAAATCTTCCATTATTTTAAGTAAATTTTTTCCCTATGTTAATAAAATAACATAAATACCCTTCTCGTGGACTATGCCTAACATACTGAAAACACAGGTTTCTCACTACCCCTGTGTTTTATGGTCATAACATTTTAATCATTTATCATATTTTTTATCATTGTATGCAATTCATTTCCAGTGAACGTTGTGTAATAAGTACCTTTTTTCTTATCATAGATGGTATGAATTTTCCAACATACCCAATGAAAGATAGACTTATCCCTTATTTCAAAGTCATGTACAAATACATACGTGTATTTATCGCCTATATAAATTACTCTTCCTCCATAACCATATTCTAATTGAAATTTCGTGTATTCAATCACTTTATTATACGTTATATGCCTATTCTTATACATGGCATTGGCTTTCAATTGCTGATGTACTTTCTGTATGCCAGATATATCTGTATATGTAGCGTTACGATCTATAAAATAAAGCTCATTTGGCATTTTTACTTCACCAAAGTCAAACTGATTATTCTCCATCACACTATAACTTATTGCAAACAGACCTGCTATCATAAATACAATAGCAGCAACCATTTGTAAGATTACTTTTGTTTTGTTCATTGGAAACCGATCATATGTATCCAGTTCGTCTTTTAATTGCATCAGTATTTGCTTTTTTAAATCATAACTGGTCCATTTCTTAAATTTTACCATATAGGATTTTTCATTAATATCTTTTATCTGAATAGAATGAGAGGATCCTTCAAGAATAAATAAGATATCCTCCTCTTTTTCCTTCTGAATGGCTTTAATGGACATGACAGAAGCGATTGCCCTATCCATACTCTTGCATAATAATTCTTTATTATGGGTATACACTTTATACTCTGTACCCATAAAAAAAGCAATCATTGTACGAAGCAAAATTAAAGTCAAGACAGCTAGTAACACATATGACCAAGAAAACCTAGCATCGGTTACTTCTTTAAAAAAAATAGCAATCATGCTTAAATTAATGATATCCAATATCCATTTTGTTTGTTTTATGATGCGTTTGCCGTATGCAAAGATGATGGTATTTAACAGAAAAAAGAAAGCTGTTAAAAACCATAGAATTGCATTAAGTACATTTATAATCAATTGAATCCCTCTTATCCATCATATCCTTATTTATCACAACCCATACATTATAATATATTATTGAAACTATCTCAAGAAAACTTATATATAATGCCGGATTTTTCAGAAAAAACAAAGAACCCATATATCGTTTACGTAACATGGGTTCAAAGGGTACGACGATCCTACCATATTTTATTATGCATACACAACTTTAAATCAATGGGTTGTCAGACCTCCATCAACACCAAACACCCCTCCTGTAATCCACTTTGCCTGTTTTGAAGCTAGAAATACAGCCATATTCGCTATGTCTTCTGGTTCCCCTAATTTTTGTAAAGGATAGATATGTTTTATCATGGCATTAAAGCGATCTCTAGCATCAGTGTCTAGTCTTTCCATATTAGCTTTTACTTGAGGTGTTAAAACAACCCCAGGCGCAATTGCATTAACACGAACACCTTTTTCCCCTAATTCAAAAGCAAGGGCTTTTGTAAAAGATTCTATAGCACCCTTGGTCATGGAATAGGATGTGGATGGTCGATCAGGAAGCATTCTTTTTGCAAAATAGGATGACATATTAATGACGTTTCCTTGTGTACTTTTTAAATCATCCAAAAAGGCTTTAATAAGCAAATAAGGTACTTTGGCATTGAGATGCCAATGATAATCTAAGGTATCTTCATCCATATTTTCGAAAGGTATAAAACGGGCAATGGCCGCATTATTCATTAGAATATTTACCTTTATTTTCTTCCGTTTAACTTCTGCAACAACCTTTGAAATAGACGATTTGCATCCCATATCGGCACTTATGGTGGTTACTTGAATAGGATATTTTTCCAGTTCACGCTTTTTTTCTTTTAATTTTTCTTTATCTCTTGCAACAATCACTAAATGAGCTCCTTCTTTAGCAAAAGCCCGTGCAGTTTCAAATCCTATACCATCACTTCCCCCTGTAATAAGTGCTGTTTTTTCATGTAATAATCTCATTTCTATCCCTCCTGATTTCATAATTAGAGGAATTCATCACCTCTACTTATAAGTATAAGTAGATGGACACTATACCGCATTAACATAAGTTAAAATGAGGCATTTTTTATTCGAGATAAGGAGACATTACTAATCCCAATATAGGAAGCGAGGTGGTAATCTGGAACACGCTTTACAAGCCCTGGATATTGGGCACAAAAACTGTGATATCTCTCTGTTGCAGAATACATTAGAAATTCATGCTCTCTTACAAACTTCTGTTCCACAAATGCTTCTACTTCTGATAGTGCAAATTTGTCCCAATAATGATGCTGTTTTAACCATGAGCAAAAGGGATCAAAGAGACAAACAGAAAGTTCCATATCCTCTACAGCTGCTATGCTGAATAAACTGTCTTCTTTTTGAGCAGAAGGTGCAATGGGCCACACAAATTGACCTTCTTGGAAGAATCCTTTATTAAATTCACGACCTTTTTTATCCATATAAAACAGTCGAAGTATACCTTTGTGAATAAAAAATACCTTATTCCACCTTTCCCCTTCCCTAACAAGAAATTCGTTACGGCGATACTCTTTTGCCATAAAGAACTGTGATAGTTCCATTAATTCTGTATCAGATGACTGAGGGTTTCTAAAGACTTTTTTTCTTAACTCTTCAATTAGCGATTTATTTTTTGTGTTCACAACATACACCTCATAACAATTTCAAGACCTTTTATGGAATAAGCTAGCAGGCATGTTAAAGCAAATTCTCTATTCTGATGCTTGATGAAGCTTTAAATATGTAATAACGACTACACCGAGCGTAAAGGGACCTGTAAAAAGTGCAATAAACTGTCCCAAGTGACTAAACAAATAAGTGCCTACCGTACCAAAGTTGATAGGTGGTAAAAAATTTTTCAGCACATTCATTGGCGATTGAATAATGAATGGAATAAGATAGATGATAAACACTTCCCAAAAGTGATTAACTACCAATTGTTTGCTATACATTAAGAAATTTTTAATCTCAGGGTTCAAAGCTCTTATCATAATGGAAAAACCAAATGTAACCACTAAATACATAGTCGGTATACCGCCTACCAAAATAGCTACAATTTTTGAGAATAATTGCTGTGTAGCCGAAAAACCTATAGTGAAGATGTATGTGGGTATAATGATCATTAAACCTAGTATTAAAACGGCTCCTATAACACGCCATGTGCAATTTTTAGCTTGTTTATAGCTTTCTTTTATGGTAATACTTCTACAGTAA
The DNA here is from genome assembly GCF_018141445.1 of Vallitalea pronyensis. Classification (NCBI taxonomy): domain Bacteria; kingdom Bacillati; phylum Bacillota; class Clostridia; order Lachnospirales; family Vallitaleaceae; genus Vallitalea; species Vallitalea pronyensis. The sequence continues at coordinate 5,682,958 of NZ_CP058649.1, forward strand.
TACCGTTCTTTAATGGCAATAATAAGTGTTATACCTAATTTAATATTATAATATATGCCTAAATATGCAACAACCAGACCAATTAATTGTATAAGCAAATTAATACCTATATTACCTGTCATGTCACCTAAGTCCATAAAATGGCTAGTAATAAATAATATCAGTACACCAAGACCATTGATCTTAAAAAACAAACTAAAATTATCTCGATATAAGTTAAACGCTGTTACCATAACATCTTTAAGTTCAAACTTCTTTTGATTCATCGTGTTCTCCATTTTACATATCCTTTCATTCAACAAGTCTCTATGGACTACTATCCTATTTTTATTATATACCCTACTGCATATAAAACCACAATAATGCCTTACTTCCCATTCTCAATGGTCTCTGCCAGCTCATTTAAATATGTCCATCGTTCCATTAACCCCTCCAATTCACCTTCTAGCTGCTCTTTCTCCTCTGTCAATTCCTGTAACCTGACATAATCACTACCTGCATTATGAATACCCTCTTCCACCTTCACAAGCTTCTCTTCAAGGGTTTCAATCTTATCATCTATGGTCTCATATTCTATCTTCTCTTTATAGGTAAACTTAGGTGCTCTCGCCCGTTGCTGTTGGTAGGCTTCTTTTTTACAGGTGCTAGACTCCGATTGCTGTCGTTTATCTTGCTGATTGTTTATTGAAGAAGGATCTGCATTCAATTCAATGTACTGGGTATAATTGCCCGTATATTGTTTTATTTTACCATCACCCATGAATAGAAATATCTTATCCGCTATTTTATCTAAGAAATAACGGTCATGGGAAACGGTTATAACAGCCCCTTCAAAATGCTGAATGTATTCTTCTAGTATGGTTAAGGTTTGAATATCCAAGTCGTTGGTTGGCTCATCCAGTAAAAGCACATTGGGATTGCCCATGAGGACCCGTAATAAATAGAGTCTTCTTCGTTCGCCACCCGATAATCGGTCAATACGCGTATATTGCATTTCCTTTGAAAATAGAAAACGCTCTAACATCTGGGAAGCAGTTATTTGCATATGATCTTTCGTGGTGATGTATTCTGCCACTTCCCTAATATATTCTATGACTTTTAGGTTCTCATCCATGTCTTCATTTTCTTGAGAATAATACCCTACAACAACGGTATCCCCTTTATCCACCTGACCTTCATCCGGTTGAAATTTCTCGGCTATTAGGTTTAATAAAGTGGATTTACCTTGCCCATTGGCCCCGATGATACCAATTCGGTCATCCTTTAGAACGGTATATTCAAAATCGCTAATAACCACTTGATTGTCAAAAGACTTGGATACATGGTCTAAGCAAACGATTTTTTTACCTAACCGTCTTGACCCTACCATGATGTCCAGATTGTCTTTTCGAAGGTCCACCTTGGCTTCTTTCAATTGCTCAAAACGATCGATTCTAGCCTTTTGCTTTGTACTCCTTGCTCTAGCACCTGTTCGAATCCATTCTAATTCGGTACGGAACATATTTCTTCGCTTTATTTCTTTTCGAATAACCTCTTGTTCTCGTTCTGCACGTTTTTCTAGAAAAACGCTGTAATTACCCTCATAACGATAGAGGCAACTCTGGTCTAACTCCCAAATCGTGTTGGTGACACGATCTAGAAAATAGCGATCATGGGTAATCATTAAAAGCGCTCCTTGGCGGCCATTTAAATAGTCCTCCAACCATTTAATCAATGTATCATCAATATGGTTGGTTGGCTCATCTAAGATCAACAAGTCACAAGGTTGAATAAGAGCTGCTGCAAGAGCCACACGCCGACGTTGCCCACCAGATAAAGTACCTATTTTTGCATCATAATTGTAGATACCTAACTTGGTTAATATGCTTTTGGCCTCACTTTCAATCTTCCATGCATCCATGGCATCCATTTTACTGTTAAGAGCCGTCAACTGTTGTTGTGTGACCTCATTGCCAGCATCTTCTTCAAGAGCTTGAACAACATGCTCATAGTCTCGAATAAGGGCCATTATGGGACTTTCCCCTTGAAAAATGTGGTTCAATACTGTTGTTTCACCATCAAACTCAGGGTTCTGTGGTAAATACCCAATGGTCACATCTCGTCCTGTTACAAGGACGCCCTCGTCCAGTGATTCCCTACCAACGATGGTTTTAAGAAGGGTCGTTTTACCTGTGCCATTAACACCGATTAAACCTATTTTATCATCATGGTCAATACCAAAAGATATCTGATGAAATAAGACTTTCTCTGAATACCGCTTTGTAAGATTCTCTGCTGATAATATGTTCATATGGTTTATAACCTGCCTGTCTACTAAAATATCTGTTCTCATTAACTTCTTCTATACGTCGCCTAACGATTTATCTGTATCGATTATATCATACCTTGCTCCTTGTACCAACACCACATCATCAAATATTCTCAAATAAATACGACATATACTAAAAACTGCATCCTATCCATTGATAGAATGCAGTTCATCGTTAATCTGTATTGAAACGACACGCGTTAATCCAATCATAGCCATCAAGCATTGCTCACATCATGACATAATCATTTTAACTCATTAGGGTTCATGCTACTACTTAGCTTGATAATGAGGTGGTGCAGGTGCTTTTATGACAATAAGCTCAAGTACTTCTTCATGGAGATTTTTCACATTCATCTTGGTTTGGTAAGGAATCTGAATAATATCCCCTTTGGAATATTTGTGGATGTCTTGATCGTCTAACTGAATGGATAGAACGCCTCTGATAATCGTCATATACACATTGGAATTAGAAAAATGTTCTGGCAATCCTTTATCTTTATTAAAAACCATATGGATATAATGCACATTATCATCCATAATGATCTTTTCAACCGCTGTTTCATCTTCTGTGCTATAGTGATATAATTTTTCTATCATGCTATTACCTCTCTTTCGATTATATGCTATATATTTATATATATCAATTTACTAATATATTATACTACATATAAACGGCTGATTCGGTAATATATGTTACGGCTTTATTAAATAGACAATAAATATGTTGCTTTCTCCTAACATTTATTCCATGAAAAGCGATTATCTTCTTATCATGCATTTTATTGTATATTACATGGTATTTTGTTTTATAAATTGCCCAATAACATGGACAGGTAAATCCACTTGTTCAATCAGTGTATCCAGATACTGACCGTCCAGAGCCACTACAGCACAAGTAGCAGGTCCAGCTGATTGTTCCATATCCATTGCTAGCTGTTCTTTTGGGCAGAAAGTTAGTCCTCCTGTTCGAGCCATTTCTAATGCTTCATAGCCGATTCCTTTAGAACCAACGGGTAAGATATCCTGAATAAAATCTGTTTTTCTGAGTTTCACCATGGTTGGAAGATTCATGATTTCTCCTTGATCGTTAACCACATCATCCCCGACCTTGGGTAAGCCAACCACCACAGCTATATTGCCTGGTTTTGCTCGTGGGTAGGTAAAGCTACTATTCAACTTACCAATTACCGTTATCCCCATACCGGTAACGGTAACAGGTATATTTTCCTCCGTACTCCCTGTCAACATGGTTTCCCTATCTATGCCAATCTCATCTAATGCATCACCAATACCATCCAGAATGGTTTTTCCTGTATCATTCATTTCAACGGATAACGTATTTACAACCGTTATAGGCCATGAGCCTAGCGCAATGGTTTCAGCTAATGCTACACACGCCGTATAATAACCTGTTATATATGGACTTACTTGTACCAAATCATGCGCTTTATTTCCAATACCACCACATGAATCACACGCCACCGTAAGCATATGTTGGTCATCTATTTCTATCATTGTGATATCTCGAAATTTTTTTATCATAAAATAGTCCCTTCTTAAGTTAATAGGGTGTGATCATGTGAATCAGTCTACCATAACCTTTGTTGTATTCCAATTCCATAATCATCCCAGGTTCAATTTTAAAATGCCATCGTTCCTCACTAGAAAGTCCCAGCAAATGCATAACAGCTATCCGCATAACACCCCCATGGGTAACACAGATACATGTACCTTCTTCATCCTTTATCTTATCTAAAAAGCTCATAACCCTCTGATCAAAGTCCATAGAGTTCTCACCATTTGGGATAACATACGCCTCGTATTCTTTCATAAACAACACATATTCCTTGGGGTACTTATCCATGGCCTCATCAGGCGTCAGGCCTTCAAAAATACCATAATTCATTTCCCCAAGAGCATATACCACTTCAAGACTAACGCCTAAATGCTTTACCATCTCACTTGCCATGACCTGAGTGCGTTCCATTGGACTCGTATAGATACAATCCACAGATTTATGTTGTATGTATTGTAAAATCCCCTTAATTTGCTGCTTACCATGGTCTGTAAAGGGTGAATGACTCACGCCATATATACGTTTTTCTACGTTGGCATGTGTTTCACCATGCCTTATCAAGATAAAATTCATACAAACCTCCAAACTTATCATGTGAACATCAAAAAGCCTAAGTCAAGATACATGGACTCATCATCTACAATCTATAGCTTACTGAACCATCATCAGTTGATTTAACAGATAGGTACTCAATAAAAAGATAACTTGGGAGCTTTCAATGGTCATCCCCACAACATCCCCAGTGATGCCATCCAACTTTTTATGTATGCTTCTAACTAAACACCCAACAATAATACTGGTAATGACAAACCCACCTAACAAAATATATTGTTTTAACCCTATAATCATCAGTATCACAAAAAGGGCAGCTCCAATACCATGCCTATAGGTTGTTTCATCCACAACGTCTTTACCAAGACCAGCTAAACGTGCATATTTGCTTACGGAACATACCATCATCGCAATCGACCTGCCAACTAGTGGAAAAAGCAGAATTGTCGTAGCTTCACTTAGGCCAAGCAGCACCGTCATACTTATAAAGTAGAAAATAAGGGCAATAACACCAAAGGCACCAATGCGGCTATCTTTCATAATTTCAAACATACGCTCTTTGTCTCTACAACTAAGCAGCCCGTCACTGACATCTGCTAATCCATCAAGATGTAACCCACCTGTAATCATGAGATACACCATTAACACAAGGATTGCAAAGACACTGGGATCAACCTTACCGTTTATAAAAGTAATGGGATACAAGCATGCGCCTACAATTAGCCCAATAATGGGCATGTATTTAATACCTTTTATAAAATCGCTTCGATTAAATTCAAAATAATAATTCACAGGAAACCTTGTCATAAAGGTTAACATGAGAATAAAACCTTTCATAACCTATCAAGCTCCTTTTATTTTCATGGGAATGGATGAAATCATGAAATATACTTCATCAGCTCGGGTTGCCAGATATTGATTGACACGACCTGCTATATCACGAAAAATACTGCCCAGTCGATAGGCTGGTACCAAACCCATACCCACTTCATTGGTGACAACAATTAATTGTTTCTGTTCTTCTTCCATTCGTTGAAGGAGCTTTTCTATTTCTGCAAAAATATAGTCTTCCACCTTTTGAATGGCTTCATTACTACAGGTATCGTAATCCATGTCTTCATCAAACATCAGGTTAGTCACCATGGTTGTTACACAATCCAGTAAGAACAGATCTCTACCTTCTAATAACCCATCATCTAATGCATCAAAATCCCGATACTGCTCAATAGTTGTCCACTCTTTTGGTCTTGACATTTTATGGCGGTTAATACGTTCTTCCATATCTTGGTCGGTTACCACAGCTGTAGCAATATAACCAATATGTCGACCTCTTTCTTTGGCCAATTGTTCTGCATAGGTACTCTTTCCACTTCGAGCACCACCTGTAACCACTGTCATACGCATACGAAATCACTCCCATTTTTTATTTACTCTATCTTTAAGCATGCTTATGCCTATATCTATCATCTATTTCCTAAAAAAGCATAAAAACAAACCCCTATTTCCACACGCAATTTGGGATGCAACATCTATTCTAGGTAAGTATCCTGACTTATACATCAAACCTAATGCATGGCCTTCCCAAATAATATCCTGTCATATTCAGTGGCATCTTATACATCAGTAGTAAACACAGTAGCGGTGGCTGTGCTGGTCTTTCACCAGCTTCCTTAAACCTAAAATCAATAATTCTATTATAGGCTACTTTGTCTATAAAAGCAATCCATAAAAGACATGTCATCATAAAAGCTTTGTAAAATAAGATATATCCCAAGATGCCTTGACAAAGAATCTTTAATTCGTTATACTGATGTTGTAATTAGATGTTTATCTAATTATTTAATAACCATTTTAAAATGTTGCGATATTATAAGTAAAATAACCTGCTTATGGCATCACAACACAACATGAGGGAGTGATAATTATGAAAAAATTACTATGTATTTTATTGACTGTATTGATTACCATCACAGGGTGTCAGAGCAATAACAACGGCGATTCAGAAGACACCACACCACCTGCTAATGAACAAGATAACAATACAGAAGAAGAAGCTAATACGCCTGAGGACGCTACGAACACTAACGACAAAACCACTAAAAATGAAGGCTCACTTGAAGACATCTCCAAAAGCTTTCTAGATACATTTATACAAGGCGACTATAAAAAATTGTTATCCGACTTTGCTCTGGATGCTGTTTTAGCTGGTCAATTAACAGAAGAAACCTTGGAAACAATATCACAACAAATCTTAGGTGCGGCAGGTCAATTTGAGGAGATTCAGTCAACCTATGAAACCGAAGAACAAGGTTATCATATTGTTAATATGGTGACGAAATTTGAAAATACTACATTACTAACCAAAGTTGTCTTTAACGAAGACAAAACCATCGCAGGTTTTAACTTTGTACCCTACAATGAGAAAAAACTACCGGATAATGTAATTGAAGAATCCGTAACCTTTGGCAGTGATGACTATCCTTTAACTGGAGCCTTAACTTATCCTAAGGATGCTACGGACTATCCTGTTCTTATTCTGGTTCATGGGTCCGGTCCTAACGATATGGATGAAAATATCGGTCCTAATAGCCCTTTTAAAGACATTGCCTATGCACTAGGTGAACAAGGTATTGGTGTTCTTCGCTATAACAAAAGGACTTTCGAGCATAGCCAAAAAATGATGGAAGTGGCAGAAACATTAACGGTATATGGAGAAACCATTGATGACGCAGCTTATGCCTATGACTATTTGGAAAAAGAAAAAAACATAGAATCATCTATTTATATTCTAGGTCATAGCCTTGGAGGCTACTTGATGCCTCGAATTGCTGAGAAAGTGCCTGATGCAACTGGTTATATCATGTTAGCTGGTTCTGCCAGCCCTTTAGAAGACCTTTTAGAATATCAGATTCCTTATTTAGCTAATCTAGACGGTAAGGTTACAGATGAAGAACAAGCCAGTATAGATTACTATGCTTCCGTTGTAGAAAAAGTAAGAAATTTAGATGAAACAAGTCATTATACCATTCAAGAACTTGGGGGTATATCAAAAGCCTATTGGCTTGACCTAAAAGACTATGATCCTGTAGACCTTGCCAAATCCATAAAGCAACCACTGTTGATTCTTCAAGGCAGCAGAGATTATCAAGTAACCGTGGATGAATTTAACCTTTACAAAGAAGGCTTATCGGATATGGACAATGTAACCTTTAAACTCTACGAAGGTCTTAATCACCTTTTCTTCAAGGGTGAAGGTACGCCTGGACCTGATGAATATGCCATTCCATCCACTGTAGACAGTGCTGTTATTGATGATATTGCAGTCTTTATAAAAAATAAGTAAAAACTAAGTCAAGATAAAGACCCATCTATTATGTTATAATAAGAACCTTTGCCCCCTGCTGATTATCCAAAAAGCTGTTCAAAAATGAACGTATACAAGGGCATTGGTTAACATGATATATGGGTCTATTAACGTTAACAGGTAATATAAACGAATAAAACGGATCAATTAATTTTAAACGCTACGCCTTGCATCTCTCCACTCCAATAGTGGCGAACAATGTGTATTCAGGTACAAGAATAGTTGTATAACCATCTAAAAAGTCGCTGGTAAGTTCTGTACCCGTTAAACTATCCACGGCTTTAACAATACGTCCTTTAATCCTAAGCTTGCAACCTGTAGTGGTAGATGGCCTCATCATTTGTCTAAATGCCGCTTTCTGTGCAGGTTGTTGATGGGAAACTATCGTGTAAGTATCTTTACAACCACGCATTAGAAACACCTGAGCATTAGAAGGTCCAATCAAAGAATATTCCGGCTCTACAAGCAGTGCTTTAATAAGGCTTTGAATTGCATGATAACTACCAACATGCCCATTTTCCCATGCATTACTTGATAAGGGTTGAGCTGCAAACATAACTGTTCCTTTACCATAGCTATTTACAGAAAATGCAACATCCTCAGATAATTCTCCTGGCACGGATGCACCGATCTGAAAACTGCTGCCAACCTTAGTCATGTGACATAATACTTTAGCACCATTTGGTCCAGATTTAACAGCTTTGCCACTAACACTTTCAGGCAATTTAAACATCCCTTCACCCCATAAATCTGACATCAAAGTGCCCCTAACATCAAAAAAACTAACATCTTTTTCATATCTTCCAAACCACTTTGTCCCAGTCAGCGATTCAAAGTCACTTCTATCAAGAACCACGTTATCGTCTACATAACACTCTGGATCTAACACAGCTGGAATAGACCCAACGATAAGTAATTTACCTCCAACAGCAACAAATGCTTTAATGGCTTTTATAGCATCAACACTTAGGAATTGTGCTTCTGATATTGCAAGGACATTGTAATATTTGAGGTGCTCTTTTAGGTCACTTTCGAAGAGGCTATGGGCTGGAAATCCTGCTTCCACTATTGCCGAATACATACCCTTGTGTTTACTTTCTTGTACATTCCAATGATCTCCATAATTCCTTGTATCTTCTACACTAAGCAGCACTGCAATTTCTGCTGTTGAGCGACCTTCTCTAGTCTCTTTATAGAGTCGTTCCAAGCTATCGAATACCATTTTATAGAATCGACTTTTCTCTGAATCAATCTTCATTGCGTAGGGTGCTATCACATCGCCAATCATCCAAATACCCCCAGAAGCAATGGTTATTGCTTGATCTCGTATTACGGATGACACGGGTCTCGTGTTAAAATCTTGCCACCAATACATGCGTTCACTGTACACATCCATTGGTAAAGAACGCCAAGACCAAGCTGACGATGCATAAGCTGTATTAAATGAGCCATTACGTCCAGGGACATCACAACTAAAAAAATCGATTGCATGTGGTACCACATCCCCCCACATGACTGACCCAATCCAGTCACCACCGATACAACATTTTGGATTAACTTCAATCACTTCATTTTTAATGGTTTGAAGGATATGATTGATCTTTTTATGTACATAATGATAATAAGAACGCCAATTAGGGTCATCTTTTTCAACAGGAATTGGATGGCCATAGTCTTTACGACATCTTTCACAATAACAAGTCTTATTGAGCAGCTGATAATACCCATCCATCCAAATTCCACTAATGCCATATTTCTCAACAATTTGCCTTATCATCGGAATGAACGCCTTCTGCCAATAATCACTATTCATACATACCATAGCAATTTCTGAATCCATTTCATGATGAATAAATTCTCCTTCTATGTCTTGTGCAATCCATTCAGGATGCAATGTCTCCATCTCAATGGTCTGACTAGATGTAGAGAAATATGCTATGGTCTCAATGTCTTTATCCAAAAGTGCGGTACGTATATCCCCAAACAGATCTTTTCTAATCAATCCTGGATGCATTGGTAAAAAATTATTGTCAAAGTATGTATAACCATAAGCGCATTTAGCAAACACCACCACTGCATCAGCACCACTATTTTTCACCTGATCTCCATAAGCCTTTGCATCAAATCCTTTTCCTATGTCCTTTATCCTCTTAGGTGAGTGCATGTCAAAATGTATTTTTCTCGGATGTGCGTTGTACCAATTCATTCTTTCCCTCCTTTAAAAAGGCTACCCAAAGGTAGTCTCTTTTGTTATTCTGGTGCAACCTGTCTTGTTATCATATTCTATCAGAGTACCTGTTAAAATTCTCGTCCATTAATGACTTCTTTTATCCTCTTACAAAACATCCTAAGGAATAATTTCAAGAATTTTCACTTTTAATCCATAATCTATATTATCATATAACCCCTTTCATTTTCAATTATTTATATAAAATATATTTTTCAGTATCGTCTACTAAGAAAAAGTCATCTTACTTACTTGAATGCCTTCAATAGTCTCCAAAGACTTCTCTAATACTTGACAATTATCCTCTGTATCTTCATCTAACTCAAGTAGAATAATGCCTTCTTTAGAATTATATCCCTTTTCTTGTTGATGCAATCCCAAACGTGTTTTGATTATACTGCCTTGTTCCGTTAGAATATCCTGCATACGGTCGACTTCCTCTAATCTGTTACTCACTTTTATACCCAAAATTGTTTTCATAGCAAACCTTCCTTTTTCGTATTTTAAACACAAAGTCCATTGTTTATCTATAGGTTATCCAAAATCCCTTAACCCATGCACATAAAGAAGATTTAACATAAAAATTTTAACCTATGGATTATACCCATGCTGAATGCACACAAAAAGCACCAAGCATATGCTTGGTGCGAAAATTTGTAATTAACCACTAATAGTAATATTTATTCTCATAAATATCGTCACAGTTATCAGCAGTTAATGCTTAAGGAAGACTATATCTATCACTAAAAATTTAACTATGGAACGTCTAGATTGCTCATTATTCTAGCACATATCTAGGGTACCGATTTGCTTATGAACAATTTAACGTGTCCTTAAAATAGTTAAAGACTGTATTCATTGCAGATCGTTCCTTAGTTAATGATTAAAACCAACCTCTGAGTCTCATAGGCATTGCAAGACTCTTAATCGCTACTAAATAAGCAGCCTTTCTCATGTCCACATGTCGCTCTTCCATGGCTTTTGTTACTTTCATGAAAGCATCAACCATTTTTACTTCTTGTTTCTCTTGTACTTCATCAAAACGCCAATAATAATTGTGTAGATTTTGAACCCATTCAAAATAGGAAACAATAACACCGCCAGCATTAGCAAGAATATCAGGAATAATCAATACATCATTCTTTAGCAAATATTCTTCTGCTTCTGGTGTCGTAGGACCGTTAGCTCCTTCGGATATAATCTTAGCTTTCATCTTTCTAACATTTTGGCTCGTTATAGCATTTTCAAGAGCACAAGGAGCAAAACCATCACATTCTACACCAAATATTTCTTCTCTATCTAATTCTTCACACTGACCACTATAGCCAGATAAAGTCTTGTTTGTTTCTACATATTCCATTAGATCGTTCACATCTAAACCATCTTTATTATATAAGCAACATGATACATCAGATACAGCTACAACTTTTGCTCCAAAAGATTGGGCATACATAGCAGCAAAACTACCCACATTACCAAATCCTTGAACGGCTACCCGCATATCTTTAATATCCATGCCTCTGTACTTTGCTGCTTCTCTAAGCATAAGTACAACACCATAACCTGTTGCTTCTTTTCTAGCAAGACATCCACCAAACTCGACAGGTTTTCCTGTAAATGAAGCAGGTAACGTCTGCCCAATACCTCTTAGACTAGAATATTCATCAACCATCCATGCCATTGTCTGTCCATTTGTGTTCACATCAGGAGCAGGAATGTCTCTTCTTTCGCCAATAATAGGAGCAATAGCTCGAACATAGCCTCTTGACAATCTTTCTAACTCACGCTTGGAAAGCTTGGATGGATCTACGATTACGCCACCTTTTGCGCCACCGTATGGTAAACCCACAACCCCACATTTGAAGGTCATCCAAGTTGCTAACGCTTTTACTTCATCTTTGGTTACACCAGGATGAAACCTTATGCCTCCTTTTGTAGGACCAGATGCGTCATTATGCTGCACACGATATCCTGTAAAAAGTTTCGTTGTGCCATCATCCATCTTCACTGGTATGGTCACTTCTAATACTTTTTCAGGTTCGCTAAGCAACTCGTAGACTGCATCTTCTTCCCCCAATGCATCGCATGCTTCTTTGAGCTGCAATTGTGCAATCTTAAAAGGATTAAGCGTTTTTTCTGACATATGCATATGCCTCCTAACCATAATTATTTAAATACCATTCTCCATAAACCATTTGCGAATTTTCACCATTTCATTATTTATCCTTAGTGGCGAATAAATAATTGTATACTTATAGTGTGTTAAAGTACCTTCCATTATAACGATGAATCTTCTCAAAACCATTAATTACCATAAAGGCGTATATTGAGAAACGCTCTCTATGGTACCCTATCTTATGTACATGATGTGCGTATGTGTCAGCGTGATGTCTAAATCTGATTGAATGTTACTCTCTCTAGTTGTATCTTAACACTATATTTATTTTTTGTGTACATTTTCCCCCTAATTGTTTTTTTAAATAACTTAACAAGAAATCAACTTTTACAAATAAGTCTCTAAAGTTATTTTTCTTAATTATAGAAAGTTGTCCATTTAGATTTTTCATCCTTCAAAAATCCTCTCAAAGTCCCATAAATCCTTATATTTACAGTGTTTCTAATAGCTACTACTAACAGCTGTTTCCCTTATGATTGGCAAGAAATATTATGTGCACATATTATTTACAATCTTATGGCATTTAAGTATTTTTACCTGATGATTTATTGTTTCATTTCTGTTATAATGAATTTATAAACTAAAGTTTATATTGTAAAAGGAAGGGTCAACCTTTTGCAAACTTATTCAAACAAGGAGATGACCTTTGTAAAATAACCCCTTAACTTCTTTTAATAAGTTTATCCAAGTTTGCTAATGCATATTTTGGCTATTCAATGCGGGTAACCTATAATGATGATCTCCTTGGAGAAGGTATTATTTTACTTATAGGAGGGATGGCATGGATTCAACCGACTACGATATCATTAAGTATTTGCAAGATGATGGAAGAATGCCCATGAAAATACTAGCAGAGAAAGTGTCTTTAACACCACCTGCTGTAGCTGAAAGGGTTAGAAAGCTAGAAAAAAATGGCCTTATAATTGGGTATAGAGCCATAGTAGATCCTAAGAAATTAGGAAAAACGGTTAAAGCAATCATTAATATTTCTATAAAAACATCTAAACGCAAAGAGTTCTTACAATTAGTACAGGATAACAAAAACATTGTAGAATGTCATCATGTAACTGGAAAATATTCCATGACAATAAAGGCATTATGTAATGATACATCTGACCTTGAGTTCCTTATTGGTAAGATTCAGAACTATGGTAGTACGGAAACGCTTATTATTTTATCCAGTCCTATTGAATTTAAATCGTTAAACTATGAACGTGAAGCTACATAAGACAATTCACATGTTAGGTATTGACACCTAGCAACAGTAGAACGTGTCAACCAAAAGAGCTATCTCATGAAGCATTTTCCTATAGAAAATGATGCTTCTGATGGGATAGCTCTTTTATTATCCTTATAACTGTCTTAACAAGTTAGCCATTTCAATAGCTGCCATAGCAGCATCAAAGCCTTTATTACCAGCTTTTGTTCCTGCTCTTTCAATGGCCTGTTCAAGGCTGTCTGTTGTCAATACACCAAATATAACAGGTACTTCTGTTTCAAGGGATACATGGGCAATGCCTTTGGATACTTCACCAGCTACATAATCAAAATGTGCTGTGGCTCCTCGAATAACTGCTCCCAGACATACAATGGCATCATATTTTTTTGATTTTGCCATCTTTTTAGCTATAAGTGGTATCTCAAAAGCTCCTGGCGACCATGCTGTCATCACATCTTCTTCCAAAACACCATGGCGAATTAAGGCATCCATGGCACCTTCCAATAGCTTTGTTGAAATAAAACCATTAAATCGCCCTACAATGATACCAACCTTCATACCTGTTCCAACTAATTTTCCTTCATGTGTTATCATACCTCTGCCTCTTTTCTTATATTTTTATTTCATGTACTGCTTGATAACCGTCTATTAGTGCTATCTCATCACAAGCGTCTGGCAAACTGCTTTTATGGACATCACGCCTACAAATGTAATAAATGCCCCATTCTTTCCTTCTTAACCTTTAAATAATACACATTATCTTTGTGATGGGGTAACTCTAGGGGTATTCTCTCTGTCACCTTAATGCCATACTTTTCTAATCCATGAATTTTATCCGGATTATTGGTCATCAACCTCACTTGACCAATACCCAAGTCTTTTAAAATCTGAGCACTTATACCATACTCCCTTAGGTCTTCTTGAAAACCTAAAGCCAGATTGGCATCTACCGTATCAAGCCCTTCATCTTGAAGGGCATACGCTCTTAACTTGTTGATTAAGCCAATCCCCCTTCCTTCTTGACGCATATAAACAATGACACCTTTTCCTTCATGGTCTATACGTTTCATGGCTTCTTCTAATTGATCACCACAGTCACATCGGGCCGATCCCAACACATCCCCAGTTAGGCACTCTGAATGAATACGAACTAAAACAGCTTCATCCTTTGCTACATCACCTTTAATCAATGCAATGTGTTCTTCACCCGTGACTTGATGTTCATAACCCATTATGTTGAACACACCATATTTAGTCGGTAATGACGCTTGAGCTACCCGCTGGGTTAGTTGCTCATGCTGTTGTCGATAAGCTATCAGCTCTTTTATAGATATAATGTTCAAATCATGCTGTTGACCATATGCTAATAAATCATTGAGTCTAGCCATGGTGCCATCTTCTTTCATAATTTCACAGATGACACCTGCTGGATATAAGCCTGCTAATCGGGATAAATCAACGGCAGCTTCTGTATGACCATCCCTTACCAGCACACCACCCTTTTTAGCAATGAGTGGAAAAATGTGACCTGGACGTGTAAAGGATTCCTTTGTATTGTCCTCATTAAGAAGTTGACGAATTGTTTCACATCGTTCTTCTGCTGAAACCCCTGTATGTGCCTTATGAAAATCAACAGAGACTGTAAAAGCTGTCTCTTTTGGGTCTGTATTTCGTTGTACCATCCTAGGTATACCCAATGCTTCTAACCTTTCTTCTTCCATGGGCATACAGACGATACCCCTCCCATGGGTTACCATGAAATTAATGGCTTCAGGTGTCACTTTTTCGGCTGCCATCACCAGATCACCTTCATTTTCTCGATGTTCATCATCCACTACAATGACCATTCGTCCTGCTTTAATATCCGCTATTGCTTCTTCAATTCCATGTAATGCCATGTGCCTCACCTCTCTATGCTTTATATAAAACCATTTAACCGAAGATAATCTTCGTCTAAGGATTTCACTTGCTTTTCATACGTTGTCTCATATAATTTCTCCACATATTTCCCCATCATATCACACTCAATGTTGACCTTATCACCCATTTTTTTCTGTAGTAATAATGTAACTTGCCCAGTCATGGGGATAATACCTACTTGAAAGGATGCAGCCTTCACTGTTGTAATGGTTAAACTCACCCCATCCATAGCAATAGAACCTTTATGCACCATATATTTTTGCAGATGGCTAGGCACAGCTACTGTCATTCTGACAGCGTTGTCTTCTTTTATAAAACCTCGTATGATGCCTATACCATCAATATGACCCGACACCATGTGACCTCCTAGACGCCCCCCAACTTGTAACGCCCGCTCTAAATGTACTTGATCATGTACCTTAAGCTTATGGAGGGTGGTCATATGCATGGTTTCTGGCATAGCATCTACGCTAAATGTGTCTTTTGTGAAACCTGTTACCGTTAAGCAGATACCATTCACCGCTATACTGTCACCAAGTTTCACATCCTCTAGAACGGTGTCTGCGTGGATGGTTATACTTGAAGATTGTTTTCCTTTTACCATGGCACCAATGGTACCAATCTCTTCCACTAAACCAGTAAACATATCATGCCTCCTCTACTTTTCCTTTGATTAAAATATCTGTCCCTAAGGTCTCAATCTCAATGTCCACAAGACCTATAGCATCCCGCATCCAAGCTACCCCTTCTCCTCCTACTGGTGATTTGGCATGTTTCCCACCAATGATTTTGGGTGCTATAAACATCATCACTTCATCCACAACACCGGCTTCAAGGGCACTACTGCTGACAGAACTGCCACCTTCAATCAACACACTATCTATGCCACGATCACCAAGATAATCCATGATGCATGCCATATCCAATCGTCCATCTCTTTCATTGCTCATATAGACCTCAACACCCATTTCCTGTAGCTTTTTTATCTTGAGTGGAGATGCATGGTTCCCCGTACAGATAATCGTTTTCCCTTCTTCTCTTAGTAACGCAGCATCTAAAGGTATCCGACATGTGGTATCCAGAATAATTCTTATGGGATTTTTCCCTTTTCTTTTTCGTAAACGTGTGGTTAATCGAGGGTTATCGGCTAAAACTGTACCGATCCCCACCATGATACCCGACATTTGATGTCTGAGTTCATGGACATGCTGCCTTGCTAATTCACCTGTAACCCACTGAGAATCACCTATTTTCGTGGCAATCTTACCATCAAGGGTCATGGCTGATTTTAAAATGCAATAGGGCTGCTTGGTTGTGACGTACTTCATAAACATGCGATTGAGAGACTTCACTTCTGATTCAAGCATTCCGTATGTAACGTCAATACCTTGGTTCTGAAGTTTTTGCACGCCTTTACCTGCTACAAGGGGATTAGGGTCAATCATGCCAATAACAACTTCATTAATGCCATGACCAATAATGGCATCCACGCAAGGGGGCGTTTTTCCAATATGTGAACAAGGTTCTAAAGTGACGTACATGGTGGCACCTTCTGGGTTTACTTTGCAATTGTTCAATGCATGAACCTCTGCATGTGCTGTCCCATAGGTCTTGTGATAACCTTCACCAATGATGTTACCGTCTTTTACAATGACAGCTCCAACCATGGGATTAGGATTGGTATAGCCCATGCCTTTTTTGGCCAACATAATGGCTCGCTTCATGTAATAATGGGCTTGTGACTGTTGTTCTTGTAACTGGTTTTGAATGGTTTTTTCCAATCATTCTACCTCCTTCCTTAACATATAGAACAGATAGAAATCATTGGGATACAGAAAATATCAATAGATGAGAGATAGAGCCGTATAACGGGCTTACACGAACAGACTTAACCCAAATGGATATGTCATCACATAGGGTTGCTGCTATGTTTAGAATAACTAAAAAACCTTGAAGATTAACTATCTCCAAGGTTATATATGCATATAAGAATTAACTTAATGAACACCGCTTAATCAAACAAAGTTTCCAATATGATTCAATTAAGCTTATGTTATGCCTTCTCTCATCCAGACTTTACTGTCGGTCTTGGAATTACACCAAGTCAGCTTGCGCTCGCGGACTATTACCGCCGGTCGGGAATTACACCCTGCCCTGAAGGATTTCTATTATTCAATTGTAGATTAGTATAGCATAAGTGCTTGAATTAATCAAGTACTCTATCATGGATGTTACACGTATAATAATCATGATAGTATGAAAAAAAGTGTAAAACTTTAGTATAAGACCTCTTGTAGCCATTTAACAAGTCGAACATTATCTTCCTGTAAGCGTAAGGCAATACGTATATAACGCTCACCTAACCCCGTAAAATCATCACATACCCTTACATGGGCTCCCTTAGATTCAAGTTTCACATTCAGTTCATAACCAGACATATCCTGTAATTGACATAAGAAAAAATTTGTTCGACTGTGGATGACATCTAGTTTTTGAATGGCGCTTAGTGCTTGATACATCCGCGGATGTTCGGTTACCATCCATTGGCGAACTTGTTTATGGAAGACGTCGTCATGAATCATTGCTGGTACAACTTGTAGTGCAAGACCATTCATGGTCCACGGTTCTTTATAAGCTTCTAGTTGTTGAATAACACCGTCATGGGATACACCATATCCAATTCTTAGTCCAGGAACAGCATAATACTTCGTCATAGATCGTAGAGAAAAGACTCTTTCGCAAGCCATATGTTTGATAATCGATGGTTGTCCTGTAAATTCAATAAAGGATTCATCCAGAAATAAAAAGCTTCTATAGTGTTCTATGAGGTTAACACAGGCTTCTAGTTCCGTTAGGGGTATATATTGACCCGTTGGGTTATTAGGGTTACATAACACAACCACATCTGGTTGATACCCTTCCAATGCCTTTTCAAATGCTTGTATGTCTATTTGAAATCCGCTGTTTACACTTAATTCAAAGGCTTCAATTTGACTTCCTGCTAATCGAAATGCCCGTTCATACTCATTAAAGGTAGGTTGGATAATGAGTACTTTCTTGGGTTTCACGGCTCGTGCAAACAGATAGATTAACTCACTGGCTCCATTGCCCATTATGAGGCTCCTAGGATCAATACCTTCGTATTCTGCTATGGCTTTTCTTGCTCCTGCTCCCGATATATCTGGATACTTTACCATATCATCTATAGAAGCTATCATCGTTTCCCTTATGGTCTCTGGTAACCCCAGAGGATTAATATTCACACTATAATCCATCACATCTCTTTTCCCATGATAACCACCATGCTTATTCATGTCCTCATTCCTTCCAAGATCCATTACAAGATCCATTCATGTACATTATAATTTTATTAGTAAGATACCAAGTCCTATCATGAGCAATAAGGTGACGAACTCTGACATGTACATGATACCAATGGTTTTCTTCATATGGTCGGGTTCTAATACCCGGTCATGATCACCAATAGTGGGTTTCATGACCACCTCATGAAAATAAGTGTTGGTACCACCTATCTGAATCCTTAATAAACCAGCTACAGCAGATTCTGGATAGCCGCAATTAGGACTCTTATGATTACGTCGGTCCCGCCATAATATCTTCCATCCATGGGCGAAATCATAACCCAGAATACCGCCACCAATGAGCATGCATATACTCCCTACTCGGGCTGGTATGTAATTAAATAAGTCATCGGTTTTAGCTGATGCATAACCGATAGCCTTATAATGTGCTTGCTGATAGCCTACCATGGAATCCAATGTGTTAACGGCTTTATAGATAAATACACTCTGGACAGGTATGCCCCATAACATGCCTAAACCCATGAATAGAAGTGGCCCTAATACACCATCCACCGTGTTCTCAGCCGCCGTTTCCACTGCTCCACGGATAACTTCATCTCGCGTAAGGGATTCTGTATCTCGCCCTACTAAGTAGGAGAGTTGTTTCCTTGCCAGAATCAAATCTTGTTGTTCCAAGGCTTTCCATACTTTTAGTACCTCATCCTTAAGGCATTTAGCTGCTAAAGATGTATAAAGAAGATAGATGGTCATCAGGTCTTTCACATAAGGGTGTATCCCATAACCCAATTGCAACAAAAGGGTGATGACACCTGCTGTTACCCCTACTGTTCCCAATAATAGTAGAAAACCACCTATTTTAAGGGGTATCCTGCTTTTTCGGATACGCTTCTCTAGCCAACTGATTAATTTCCCTATATAGATAATGGGATGAGGGATCCTAACAGGATCACCGAAGATTAAGTCTAATGCCATTGCTATGCCTATCATGCTGATTGCTTTTACCACGTCTACACCTCTTTACTGGCTTCTATTCTGTCAAAAACACCATGAAACACCTTGTATTCTCTACCATACTTTTGATGTATTGTTATCCTATACACCATCCGTATCCATTATTTATAGATAATCTCCTTAATGGCATCCATATCCATATGCTCTCGAACAAGCTTAGCCAGCTTATCGTACTCCATGTCTTTTTCCTTGGCAAAATCCACATCGGTTCTTTTTTCTAAACCTTTTTTCTCTCGTATATCATTCAAGATAAGATTGCGCCATTCATCGTTATCAAATATACCATGGAGATAAGTGCCCATAACGTCCTTGCGCTCACTAATTGCACCATCACAACGGCCATCTTCCAACTGGATAAAAGGCTCACATCCATCCAGTAATTCTGTCTTGCCCATATGTATCTCATAGCCACCCACTAGAAGATGCTGATGATCCGCTCCAAAAGGTGATGTGGTCAGCAGCCTTCCTTTTACTTGGGTGGTTTGCTTGATTTCTTCCATATGAGTTGCCATATGCAGCAAGCCTAATCCATTAATACTGGACATGGCCGTTTCTACACCTTTTTCATCTTCTATGGTATCCCCTAGCATCTGGTAACCGCCACAGATACCGATGATGGGTACTTGTCTTCTATGAGCACGATAAATGCCTTCTTTCATGGCCGAGTTATGGAGATAAGCCATATCTTTAATGGTGCTCTTACTGCCAGGTATGACTAACAAATCAATGCCTTGAAAATCCTTTTCATCTTTTATGTATCTTACTGTCACATCGTCTTCTAATTCAAAAACAGTAAAATCAGTGAAGTTAGACATATAAGGCAAACGTATAACACCAATGATGATTGCCGCCTCTTCCTGACGGTCAAATCGTTCCGTTACACTATCCTCATCATCTATTTTCAGAGGTTCATAAGGAATAACACCCAGACAAGGTAATTGTAATTTCTCATAGAACATATCGATTCCCGGCTGAAGAATGTTCACATCCCCACGGAACTTGTTAATGATGTATCCTTTGATGCGTTTTCTTTCTTCTGGTTCCAAAAGCATAACTGTGCCATAGATGGAAGCAAACACCCCACCCTTATCAATATCACCAATTAGAATGACTGGAGCATCCACCATGTCAGCCATGCCCATGTTGACAACATCGTTTTCCCTTAGGTTAATTTCTGCCGGACTTCCTGCTCCTTCTATGACAATCACGTCATACGTCTCTTCTAACTGGTGATAGGCATTCATGATCTCTTCCTTGAAGGTTTTTTTAAGACTAAAATACTCACTTGCAGTCATATTTTTATGTATCTTACCATTAAGTATAACCTGACTGCCCACATCACTTGTGGGTTTTAACAATATTGGATTCATGGCTACATGTGGTTCAACCCTTGCTGCTTCTGCTTGTACCACTTGTGCTCTTCCCATTTCTTTACCATCTTTTGTAACAAATGAGTTAAGGGCCATGTTCTGTGATTTAAAAGGCGCAACGGATACACCATCATCATTTAGTATACGGCATAATGCTGCCGTTAAGATACTCTTTCCTACTGTGGAACCAGTTCCTTGAAACATGATATTATGACTCATTGTATTCACTCCACTTTCATCTTGCTGGATGGAAGGCATGTTCCTTAGAAGATGCAACACCATCAAGTTTATTATTATTCAGTTATTCATGGAAGGATATATGATGGATTTGTCTTAAGAAAGGATGCTATGATAATGCTTTTGCTTATGTCATATCATCAAAGAAAGTATAAAAACAAACCCATATTTCCACTCGCAATTGGGATGGTTAGCACCCTAGACAAGTATCCTGACTTATACCTCAAACCTGATGCACATCCTTCCCAAATAGCAACCTATTCAGTGGTTTCCTGCGCATGAGTTAGTACATACAGTAGCGGTGGCTGTGCTGGACTTTCACCAGCTTCCTTGCAACTTAGTGTGCTTCTTGGGCTGTCTCATCCAAACGAAATAACGTGTATATCATGTTTTTATGTGACAGCCTCATTATTCAATTTACGTCATACTCTTAACCCATTATATGCTATTCTAGCAACAAAATCAATAAATACTTATATTATTTAAGCATAGCTAATATTTAGCAAACATGAAAGATATAACGCATAACAATGATGGCTTAAGTAATCTACGTACAAGTTAAGAATAAACCCTAAGTATTTGATGAACAATATGGTGTTAATAGACATCATCATCCAATTCGGATACAAACACCAATTCTATACGCCGTTCAGCAAATTCCTCCCGCATCTCCTCGATTGCCTCTGCCATAGCTACGCCGCCTTCAATACCTACATGACCAATGGCTATTGCCTGACCTTTTTTTAAAGCCAAGTCTCCTGCTTTTCTTAACCGCTTAATCATGTGACTCTTGGGTTTTTGCCCATCTAAAAAAACGTTGTTATCATAACATAAGACACCCATTTCATCAGCTTTTTTCTTGGCTACTGTTTTATTGGATGTGCGACTGTCTACAAAATAATAGAGTCTCTTTTCTTTCACCACTTCAAAAATGCTTTCCATAATTTCTTCTTGGCAGCAGGCTTTTGAGCCCATATGAATATTAGCACCAATAGCATAGGGTACATCTGCTACTGCATCTTCTACCACTTTTCTAACTTCATTTTTCTTCATGTTGCATAGGATGGGGCGGGGTCCAAGCCAACTAAGGCTGCCACCCTTTGCTTCCATGGGCAGGTGGATAATCACTTCATATCCTAAGTCTTTCGCCTTGATGGCATCTTCTTTGGTAAATTCCATAAAGGGCATGACAGCAAAGGTTAGATGTTCATCAATGGTCATCATTTCTTCTACGCCTTCACGGGTTTGCCCAAAATCATCTATGATAATGGCTAATTTTCCACTGGTATTTTGAATACTGCATCGTATGGTATTGACATTGTATAGAATCATATACGCGATGAGATGAAGTATAATCATCAGGATGACAATTAATACTTTTCGATTGATTTTAATGAGATATAATTTTTTCATGGACGTCATGCTTTCTAAATTGTCTTGTTTTATTATATTATAGGTAGCGTCCACTTATTATATGATTGTGTATATTGTTTGTTAGGGGTAAAGGATTGTATCATGCTAATGGGTATAGTTATTAGTTTTGAGAGGGATAGCATAAAAAAATGGGCAAGATTAAAATTAAGATATATGGGTGTTTTATGCAGGTTATTAGAATGGATTTTTATGAGATTGATAAGAAAAAGAAGGGGTTAGTGGACAACGGAAGTTGAGTGAAACGATCGATGGTCATCATTCACTCACGTTACGTTTGTTGCTTTATTGGGTTTAAAGGAATGGCAACAAGCCGTAAAAATCGTTCATGATGACCATAGATCGTTTTTGTTTGTGTGCCACACGCTGGTTAGTAAAAACCGTAGTTTTAGCCAGTGTATGTTGATGTTTGTATGTGCTTATGATGTATGGGGTTGTATTTTGTATTATGGTTAGTCTGAAATAATAATTCACTGTTATGATGTAGGGCTATACATCATAACCATTGGGGTTATTGGTTTGCCAGCGCCATGAATCTCGGCACATGTCTTCGAGACTTTTCTTGGCTTTCCAGCCGAGAGCTGATAGTGCTTTAGATGGGTCTGCGTAGCAGGTAGCAATATCGCCTGGTCGTCTGGGTGTTATGGTGTAGGGGATAGTAACGCCTGTGGCTTTTTCAAAGTTGTGCACCACATCAAGGACGCTGACGCCTTTACCTGTGCCTAGGTTGTAGGCGTCAATGCCTGGTGATGTGATGACTTTTTCTAGGGCTTTTAGATGGCCGTTAGCTAAGTCTTCTACATGGATATAGTCTCTGACGCCTGTGCCATCATGCGTGTTGTAGTCATTGCCATAGATACTTAATTTTTCTCGTTTGCCGATGGCCACCTGTGTGATATAGGGCATGAGGTTATTGGGTATGCCGTTGGGGTCTTCGCCTATACGGCCGCTGGCATGAGCACCTATAGGGTTAAAGTAGCGAAGAAGTGCTATGCTAAAGCTTGGGTCGGATACATGGATATCCTGTAGAATCTGTTCGATCATCATTTTGGTGCTGCCGTAAGGGTTGGTGGTACTTAACGGGAGGTCTTCTGTTAATGGTGATACATTGTGCATACCATAGACGGTAGCAGATGAACTGAATACCATCTTCTTTACTTGGTATTTTTTCATGAGTTCACACAGCACTAGGGTGCCCGTTATATTATTATGGTAATATTTGATGGGTATGGATACGGACTCACCTACTGCTTTTAGCCCTGCAAAATGAATGACAGCTTCCAGTGTATGGGCTTTAAAAACCTTTTCAAGTGCTTCTGTATCTAATAGATCCACTTCATAAAATGTTACGGACTTTCCAGCTAATTCTTGAATACGTTTGATGGATTCTGGTTTACTATTGGAGAAGTTGTCCACAATAATCACCTCATAACCTGCATGAAGTAATTGTACAACTGTATGACTACCAATATACCCAGCCCCACCGGTGACTAATATATGCATCATCTAACCTCACTCTCTTAGATATCTAAAAATGCCTTCATTTCTTCAC
This sequence comes from Vallitalea pronyensis, assembly GCF_018141445.1. Classification (NCBI taxonomy): domain Bacteria; kingdom Bacillati; phylum Bacillota; class Clostridia; order Lachnospirales; family Vallitaleaceae; genus Vallitalea; species Vallitalea pronyensis. Next base: position 5,707,227 of record NZ_CP058649.1, read on the forward strand.
TTACCTGTTTTGCTTTATCCATACTATCCATCTCAGCAAAAACACGAAGAAGTGGTTCTGTTCCTGAAAAACGTGCAATGATCCATCCACCATTTTTGAAGAATACTTTAACCCCATCCATATAGCTGACACGATCCACTTCATAGCTAAATTCAGGTATTTTTTTATGGGTGTAAAGCAAGTTTAATAAACGCTCTTTATCTTCTACTTTAAAATCAAAACTGTCTTCTACCATGTCAAATTTACCGAACTGCTCATGAATATCATCTAATAATTTGGATAGATGTTTATTGGTTACGCTAATCATCTCCACTAATAGAGATGCTGCAAACACCCCATCCTTGCCTTTGATATGTCCCCGAATGGTTAAACCACCGCTGCTTTCTCCACCAATAAGGGCATCTGTCTCTTCCATCTTAGAACTAATATGCTTAAACCCTACAGGTACTTCATAGCATGATTCACCAAAGCCTTCTGCAATCTTATCCAATAGATGTGTTGTTGCCAAGTTTCGTACGACTGGTCCACGCCAATTTTTATACTTTAATAAGTAGTAATACAATAATGCCATAATAGCGTTGGGATGAATGAAATTGCCTTTTTCATCAATAATACCCAGACGGTCAGCATCGCCATCTGTTCCAATCCCTAAGTCATAGCCTTTTTCTACTACTTCGTTCTTCAGACGTCCTAATGTCTTAGCACTTGGTGAAGGCAGTCTGCCGCCAAATAGGGTATCATGACGGTCATGGATTAAATCCACTTCACAGCGAGCCGTCATAAGAATGGTTTGAAGGGATGTCTTGGACACACCATACATGGGATCAAGCAATATTTTTAACTGCTTTTTCTTAATGGCTTCCAGATCAACAAGGTTAATGATGGTGTCAATGTAATCATTAAAAGGATTATATATCATTACAGTGCCCTTTTCAAGAGCTTTATCAAAGGGGATTAACTGAATGTCTTTTACATCTTCCATATAATGTTCAATGTCATCTGTCACGTCCTTACCGGCATCTCTTCCACCTTCTGTGAAGATCTTAATACCGTTGTAATCGGCTGGATTATGACTGGCTGTTACTGCTGCTCCATATTGAAGATTCAAGGCTTTTACACTGTACATCACCATGGGTGTTGGTGCTATACGGTTAATAAAATAAACTTGAATGCCATTGCCTGCTAATACTTCTGACATCCACTGAGCACTCCGATCGGACAAGAATCGTCGATCGTAACCAATCACAAAAGACTTGGTTTCTTCTTTTATCATTTTATTGGCTAAAGCTTGTGTTAGAAGCTGAATATTGGTTTTTACAAATTCGTCACCTATGATGGCTCGCCATCCACCTGTTCCAAATTTAATCATCTGTCTCATTCCTTTCCATTCTGTCTAGGGCTGATTTTTTAATACACGTTCACAAAATTCAAGTTCTTCCACTGTATTCACACCGTATACTTCGTTGGTATGATAGATGGTATGGGTCACTAATTTCTTATCTTGCTCCATGACCATTTTTGGTATATCTGTTAAATAATATTCCTGTTGGATGTTATCATTTTTTAAACTTTTCAGGTTTTCAAAAAGGAATTCACTGTCAAAAACATAGACGCCAACATTCAGTTCTTTTATAGCTAACTGCTCCTTGGTACAATCTTTGGCTTCTATAACGCCTATCATTTGATTGTCTGTATTTCTAATGATACGTCCATAGGCTGGTGGATCATCGATAACTGCAGTTAATACCGTACAGGTCGCCTTTTCACTGTCGTGTATCTCAAACATTTTTTCATAGGTACTTCGCTTGTATAAAGGCATATCACCATAAGCTACCAATATAGGTCCTTTGTAACCTTTGAATACATCTTCTGTTACAAGGACTGCATGACCCGTTCCTAACTGCTTGTCTTGTGTGGCAAATTGATAATTGCCCTTGATGGCATCGTAGACCATCTCTTTTTTATAACCAACCACAATGGTCATATCTTCTTCTTTTAGAAAATTCAGTGCTTCTAGAACATATTGAAGCAATGGTTTACCATTAGCCTTACGTAGTACTTTTGGCATGTTGTATTGTTCAGATTGTAATCGTGTCCCTTTTCCTGCTCCTAGTACGATTGCTTTCATGTATGTCATCCTCCTTTTATGCTTGTAACCTGCTATCAAACTGCGATATGCTATTTATCCACACGAACCCCTGAATCCTGCTTAAGAATAACGCCCCAGTAACCTTTATCACAAACAGCATCTAAGATTTTCTGACTGTCAGCTTCATGTGCATAGACGTAGCAACATCCACCACCACCAGAACCATTGATTTTACCGCCTAATGCACCATTTTCATAAGCTGTATTTAGAATTTCTTCAATCTTTGATGTGGATATGCCTAATCCGTCTCTCAGATTACCATGGTGTCTTTTTAGTAATTCACCTAACCGCTCTGAATCAATGTTACCGCTGGCAAACATCTTTTCTGCCTCTTTTAATGTTTTATAATTATCAATATTCGCTTTTACTTTCACTTGTCTTGCTAGCGATAGTTTTTCTAGATACATCAAATAATCTTCGTTTTCTACAAAATCACGAATACTGGAAATGCCATATTCTCCAAGCTCATGAATGGCTTCAAGTACAGGAAATTTGGCACTTGCCAGAACTTTTGTTGTTTGTTTATCTTCCAATGAATCAAATAAGATAAAACACCCAGGGATTTCCGTTTGCAAAGGGTTAACACACGTTTTCTCTTTATTAAATGTTAAGTGTAAAAGTCCCCCATAGGCTGACGCGTAATGGTCCATGAGACCACCTGGCTCATTGAACTCTGCTACTTCTGCATCAAAGGCTAATAAAGCTATTTTTTCCGGATCATGTTTATCAGGATGATTCATCAGTTCAAGAAGCACTTTAATGAAGACCACTGTCATGGTTGTAGAAGAACACATCCCTTTACCAATAGGAATATCCGAATCCATATGGATATCATAACCGGATGTTATGCCATACCCTTTGCGCCTTAACACATTGATGGCACTTTTAATATAGTCTCGATTATGGTCATAGGTTATAGGCTTATCTAAATCAATGATTTCTTCTCTTTCAATATGTTCACCTTTTAACCTGACATGGATAATTCGGTCCTCCCGCTTTACGCCTTGTGCTCGGAACCTAAGATTAATAGCTGAAGCAATAACCTCTAGATTAAGATAATCTTGATGTTCGCCAAATAAACAAATACGACTTGGGGTTGAAACAGATACTTTCATTGTTCTTCTTCTCCTTTATCATCTATTTTGTAAGGGGCTGTCTCATAAAAGCAGCATAACGTTAATATCGTAGACAACAAAATTGCTTTTTATGAGACAACTCCTTCTATGTTCATGCCTTTGTAACCCTATTAAAGTGTTCGTTGATTGCATAGGTTTATTGTAAACCACTCATAGATGATTGTATTTGTATAATCCTGAATTATGTTTGTCTAATCCAATAATATAAGGTACAATATATGGGAACACTAAATCTGCTCACGCTATTTAAGAAAGAACTGTCTTAATAGAGCCATCCTATCAGCTGGAATTATAAAACCATCAATAAAGGATTCTTGATTATGTTTCATGCCTAGATGAAAGGGAATAAACTATGATAAAAAATATTACCAAATTATCATTTGCAGAATATGGCAGAATAGCCCAAAAACCCTATCACGCTATACCTAAAGAAAAAGATTATAAGGCCATCACGAAGATGATAACGTCTTTTGATCTTCATTCCTTTTATATAGACCATACCCATGACACCATCATGGATATTGAAGGGGGTACCGCTCTTTTATATGTTTATATACCCGGTCATGATTCAGTAACCTTCTTTTTGGACAAATGTGTTATGCTCGCTCCTAATGTGTTTTATAAAGTCACACCTGTCTATAGTGGCTGTAAAATTAACATCACATACAACTTTAAAGCCACCAGGAAACAAACCAAAAATACCCGTCTGGATTTCTCGCCAGATATGAAGAGTATTTTTAAAATTGATAAAATCTACACATTGTTTTATCAGGAGTTTGATGCTTCTTTTACCTATAAAGGTGAAAAACATGATTTCTGGGAATTAACCTATGTGGACCAAGGTGAATTATTGACTAGAATTGATGATAAACCTTATACCTTACAACAAGGTGATTTTATTTTCTACGCACCTAATCAATACCATACTCAGAAAAATAACGCCTCTTCCCCTATATCTTTTCTAACCATCACCTTTGATTTGGATTCGCCTAAGGAAGATATTTTTAAACATCAGGTGTTTAGCTGTTCCCAAGAACTAAGAGAAATTCTTGAGCAAATTGTCCATGAAAAAAATGAGTATGGGCTTTACAGTGCCGACCTCATTATATGTTATCTGAAGGAGTTTATTATTACCTTTATGCGCAGCCTGACCAAGAAAAACACCCTTAAGCAATTACATTCTTCCATGCAGGTGAATACCAATAATACCTTAGTCAACAAGGCTCTAGCTTATATCTATGGGCATATTAATGAGAAAATTACGATCGATATGTTAGCCCAGGAAGTTTCTATTAGCCCATCCTATCTCTCCCGTATATTTAAGCATGTGATGGGCGTAACCATTGTGGATTACATGACCCACTATCGGTTAGAAAAAAGTAAAGCTTATATCAAGTCAACAGAGCTAAGCCTAACACAAATTGCAGAAATTCTAGGCTTTGGATCGATTCACTATTTTTCTAAGCAATTTAAAAAGCATTATGATATTAGTCCCCTTATTTATAGTAAATCAATTAAAAAATAATAGAGCGGTAACTTTTCTATATATCATCATTTCTATCAAGTAATTGTAACATGCATTGAACTGCTAGACCCTACCAGCAACCAACCACTGCAACTGTTAACAATGTGAGAATAGCTGCAATAGCTCGAGAAGGATAATAAAAATAGTGATAACTCTACCTGTGCATAAGGTTAAGTCATCACTATTGATGTAATTTGAACGCCTATTTAATTACTTGGTATAATGAATAACTATCCTTTTAGTTTTAATGCTCGAATAGCATTTAAAATAGCTATAATCGCAACACCTACATCAGCAAAGATAGCCATCCACATGTTTGCAAACCCAAAAGTCGCTAGAATCATAATGATAACTTTTGTACCCAATGCAAAGATAATGTTTTGCCAGACAATCTTATTGGTATTTCGTGATATTTTAATGGCATTGACTATACTGGATAACTCATCGGACATCAGTACCACATCGGCTGCTTCAATGGCTGCATCTGATCCTACAGCTCCCATTGCAATACCCACATCAGCTCTTGCCAGTACAGGTGCATCATTAATCCCATCACCCACAAAGACGACCGTATCTTTTTTACCTGCTTTCTGCATAACCTCTTCCAGTCGTGTTACTTTTTCATGAGGTAGTAGCTCACTGTAATACTTGGTGATGCCAACTTTTCCTGCAATCTCCTTGGCTACATCCTCATGATCGCCTGTTAGCATAATAACATCTTCGACACCATATTGTTTAAGGGCTTTAATGGCCTCAATGGAATCTTTTTTTAGTGTATCAGCAATAAGGATGACACCAAGTAATTGGTTATCCCTTGCCACATAGACCTTCGTACCTACACTGGTTTCCATGGGCTTAACCCTTATACCCTCTTGTTCCATGAGTTTTTTATTACCAACAGCTACAAGAGCATTGTTATAGGTTGCTTTCAAACCTTTCCCTGCTATTTCACTTATATCCTTTATAAGATTCTCATCAATGGTCTGCCCGTACTCTTTAACAATGGAAACGGCAATGGGATGATTGGAAAAGTGTTCCATATGAGCAGCTATCTTTATCAGTTCATTTCTATCCACTTCTTCACTGGTCACATATACATCCGTTACTTTAAATATACCTTTGGTAATGGTGCCTGTTTTATCAAACACAACGCACTTCATATGACGCATGGCTTCTAGGTAATTACCACCTTTAACCAAAATACCATATCGAGATGCGCCGCCAATACCGCCAAAGTAACCAAGGGGTATGGATATGACAAGCGCACAAGGACAAGAAACAACCAGGAAGATTGCCGCTCGACCAACCCAAGTACTCAATGCTTCACCAATAACCAGTGGCGGAATAAGCGCAACCAGAACGGCTATACCCACAACAATTGGTGTGTAATATTTTGCAAACTTGGTAATGAATTTTTCTGTATTTGCTTTTTGTTGGTTAGCTTCCTTAACCAGTTTTAAGATCTTAGCAACAGTTGAATCACTAAATGCTTTCGTCACACGGACTGTAATAGCTCCGGATAAGTTAATGGAACCACTATAGACTTCCGTTCCTGCAACTGCTTCACGGGGTAGAGATTCTCCTGTAATAACCGATGTATCAATAGCGGATACACCCTCCACCACTTCACCGTCAATGGGAATTTTCTCACCTGGTTTGACCATGATGATATCATCCACATTCACTTTTTCAGGTGCTACATCTTTAAAGGTATCACCGACTTTGACATGGGCAATATCCGGTTTAATGTTCAATAATTCTTCTATGGAATTCTTGGATTTATTGACAGCCATTCCCTCAAATAATTCTCCTACTCGGTAAAATAGAATTACAGCTGTACCTTCTGGATGTTCGCCTATGATAAATGCTGTAATGGATGCAATGGTCATTAAGAAATTCTCATCTAAAAACTTCCCTGAAAAAATGCCTTTTACAGCCTCTATGACAATGTTACGCCCTGCAATGATATAGGCTGCAACAAACAATCCAACTTTGATGGGTTCGTCAACCTTTAAGACCAAACCACTTATAAACAGTCCTAAGGCAAGAAAAAATTCAATAATATCTCTTTTAGTAAATTCTTGGTGATTGTGGTCATGACCGTGATGACCATCATTGTGGTGATATTCTTCATACATATTTTGTTTGTTATTTGAACAGTTATTGTTACCACATCCACAGGTAGCAATATCATCTGTTAGCCGTTCTCCCATATGGATACTTCCTTTCTTACACACTTATTTCTCTATAAATTCATTATTCTAATATGTGTTCAATTCCCATTTTGTAGATGATCTTAATATGTTCATCGTTCAATGAATAGTAGACCAGCTTACCTTCTTTTCTTGCTTTCACTAAACGGCTGCTTTTTAGTACTCTTAATTGATGGGATACTGCGGATTGTGTCATGTTCAATACTTCTGCAATGGTACCAACGCACATTTCACCATTAAATAGAGCACCCATGATTCTTAGCCTAGAACTGTCACCAAAATTCTTGAAAAAGTCGGCTAGAAAATAGATGGTTTCTTCATCGTCCATAATTCTTTGTACTTCTTCTACGAACTTCTCATCTCTACAGCACGGCTTTTTATCTTCTTTTTGCATCCAATCACCTCTTTTTCATTTTAACATATGAATAATTGTTCATATGTTAATTTAATATTAGTATAGCACTAGGTTTAAAAAAAGGCAATAAGGATTTCAATTTTTTTTATTTAACGATAGGTGAATGTTGAATGGGGTTGGGGATTATATGTGGTGAGATAGAGTATAAGACTGTTGTAAATTATAGACTTGATTATTAATTGGTTACTAAAGAATGTGTAAAAGAATTGGTTTTGGTATTGGTTATATACAAGACGGCCGTAGATGGATAGGACTTCGGAAAATTCGCTTCTGTTAAATAATCAAAGAAAATCTAAGTTCATTCCAAGATGGATTCCTAAAACTTAAAACTTGCTGACGCTTCAAACACTTAAGTTTTTTAACGGAATCCATCTTTCCATTCTCTAAGGTTTTCTAATGATTATTTAAAAGTCGCGGATTTTCCGAAGTCCTATCCATCTACTAGGGTAGTGTGGAGGGGCTATGTATTATTTGTGTAGAAAAGTTTTTATGGGGTATGAGATGTAATCATTTTATTTACTTTTAAAGATTTTGAAAAGTTATTCCGGAACTTTTCGAGTGAAGAATATGTTAGATTTTATCCTTTAATGCAAAAAGACCTTATAACCAACTGACAAGAAGTTAATCACCATAGTGAACAAGCATAAAAACGGCACTCATCTAAACCTTCCACGCAACCAGTAAATGCTATCACCCTAATATATCAACGTCAATATCAAAGTAAGGTGCTATAGGTGATGCGGCAAGCGTGTCAGGACGACTAAGCGCCTTTCCTCTAAACACGGACGTTTAGGGAAAGGAAAAGCATCACCTATAGCACCTTACCAAAACCTCCAGCCTCCAAATATATTAGGGTGATAGCATTTACGGAATCCCCCACCACTAACCCCAACATTCCCCAAAACAATACCTACCAAAACTTACATAACACATTTCCCCACACAGAAAAAGCACCAATCCCCATCAGCGCTTTTCCTTCCTATCTATATCCTTCCATCTTCAGCTATTTTCAACTCAAAATAAAACGTTATCCCATTTTTATCATTCATCACACCATAGTCACTACCATGCCCTTCAAGAATAGCTTTGACGATGGCCAGACCAAGCCCTGTCCCTCCACTTTCTCTATGGTGAGATTTATCTAATTTATAGAATCTTAACCAGATGCTTTCTAACTCTTCTTCCGTTAATTGATTACCTTCATTGTAGATGGAAATATAATGATTCCCATCTCTTATGTCACCGGTTACGATAATTTCCGTTCCCTCTCTACCATACTTAACTGCATTGCTTAGTAGATTGACAATGACTTGGTCAATTTGAAATTTCACACCCTGTACAGCCGTATAATCCCCCTCTATACTTATCTTAAGCTGTTTTTTCTGTATAGGTATCTCTAGTATCTTAACTGTTTTTTCAATGAGCTTTTTCACATTAAATACTTCTTGTAATGTATCTTGCCCTGCTTCTATCTTTGATAATTCTAACATATCCAAAATGAGTGCGTTCATTTTTTCAATTTCATCTAATATAACATCCATGTAATAATCACTTTTTTCTTTTTTGATGCCATCTTTAATACCTTCAGCAAAGCCTTTGATGATACCAAGAGGTGTCTTTAATTCATGGGAGACATTGGCCACAAACTCTTTTCGCACTTGTTCTTGTTTCTTTTCTTTTTCCATATCAAGTACCAGCTGTTTGTTGGCTTCTTTTAACTCCGAAAGCGCATGGTCCAGATTGCAGGATAGTATGTTCAAGCTATTGGATAAAACACCTAACTCATCTTCACCTTTTAGTGGTGACTTGATGGTGAAATCCATGTTGGCCATTTTATCCGCTATATGGGTTAACGTCACAAGAGGTCTAGAAACCATCCTTGAATAGACCAGTGCAATAGCGATGGATATTAACATGGCCATCAGATAAAAGAAAGGGGCATAATCTCTCAGTGCTGAAACAGCTTCATTAACAGGTTGTAGGGATGCATTCACTTCGATGACATTTTTTTTGCCATCTTCCATGCTGATAAGTTTTACAAGATGGACTGCTTTTATGGCTACATAAGGCATATCAGTAATGGTATAATAGACATTATTTTTTGTGCTGTATTGTGTCTCATAATACACCATGATATCTTGAATGTCTCTTTCTGTATAAAGTAATGAATTCATATTTATGGTGATGTTCTCAGAAATTTTACTAACATCAGCGATAACAGCAGTACCTGCATATGAGGTTTTTTTTGCTGTATCCTTACCTTCTACTGGCTCAGCATTTTCCACGATGATACTGCTCGGGTTTTCAATGGTCACATTATTAATGGACTGGGCGTTAACAGTCTGCTGATTATGGTAGAGTATCCCTTGAATGCTAATTTCTTGATTTTTATAGGGTATTTCACCATTAAATGCTTGGTCTAAGGCTTTTTCATCTAAGTAAACATCGTAATATCCACCATCTAAGTCAATGGTTAACATGTAATCCACCAATAATGCTGAAATGTTACTGGCATCTGCATAACTATAATTAAACCCATTAACGGTTAAATTCGCATTATTAACACGAATGAACTTATTAATTTGCTTCGTTAATTCTTGAATCTGCCAATTTTGCTCCTTATACTCCTCTGCAAAATCATTCAAATTATGGATGGCTTGATTAATTTTTCTGTCCATATAAAAATGATCAATGTAAAGGCTTTGTATAGCTAATACAAGGGTTATTAAACTCATCATGGCAATAAATGAGATAAGAAATGTCCGTACAACAATGGATTTGGATTTTTTTATTTTATGCATGAAGGCGTCACCTCAAACTTATAGCCTACACCAACAACGGTGTGAATGTATTTTGAAGCATCCCCTAATTTTTTACGAATGGTTTTAATATTGGTATCCACTACACGTCCATCACCTATGTAATCATAGCCCCAGATACTCTCAATAATGCGTTCTCTATTCAAAACAATCCCCTCGTTTCTTATGAGATATAACAAGACATCGTATTCTTTTCTATTCAGAATAATGTCCATATCTTTAACTTTTACCGCATAAGCATCTTGATCTATCTTGATTTCATTCTTGATAATGGTACCACCATGTCCATTCTCTTTTTCATTAGTTGTTGTTTGGAAGCGATTGAGTAATGTTTTTACCCGTGCGACTAATACTTTTGGGCTAAAAGGTTTTGTGACGTATTCGTCAGCACCCAGTTCAAAGCCCAGTAATTTATCGTCTTCATCACTTCTAGCACTTAAAATCACAATAAGCACTTTGGATTTTTTTCGAATGCGTCGACACACGGACCATCCATCCAGACCTGGCATCATAATATCCAGTAGTACTAAATCAATGGTCTCCTTATCAAAGAGATGCATAGCTTCAATACCGTCTTCTGCTTGAAAGACCGTAAAACCGTCCATTTCAAAATAATCGCAGATAATTTCACGCATTCTTTTTTCATCTTCAACAACTAATATATTCATGCTGTATAAGCTCCTTAATCCTATTACATTCGTAAGGTCATCCATGTGAAAATGGTATACCCTGCTTAAGTATACCATTTATCCCCATACTCGAGTAGCTATTTTTATGGGTTATGTGCTATGATTACTCTTCTGTTTGTTCCTCAGTATACTCCACAGCCTTTGGATATAGATCCATTTCTTCTAATTGTTGCCATGTTTCCATGGCTTCTTTTTCTGCTGCTACTGCTTTTTCATAAAGGGTTTTTGCCTGCTTTAGGATTTCTGGCTTAACATCCTTTTTAAAATCTTTAGCGAACGCATCAAATGTAGGATGTTCATATGGAACGGTTGCATTGGTCATGTATACATGATAGTCGTCTACTTCAACTTTATTTAACTTGTCAAGATCATCTAAAGAAATTATCTCCATATCTTCATTTACTAAAACACTTTCAATGGTCACCACATTCAAGTTATCAACAGCCTTTAACTTACCAGCAGATACTGTATAGTCACCAGCTTTTTCTACTATCAGCGGTTGATTAAACACCACCTCTGCATTCTGTATATCTGCTTCTTTTCCATCTTTTTTCAAGTCCGTTACAACAGCTTTATTGGTGAATGCTACGGTTCCTTCAAATAAATCAAGTTTATAAAGGGAATCCCAGAGATCTTTCACTTCGTCATACTTCTCTTCTTTTTCAAGTTGTAATATTTTTTCATATATGGCTTTTGCCTCTTTTTTCACTTCTGGTGTCACATCTTTTTTAAAAGCTTTAGCAAATTCCTCAAAGGTAGGTGTCACAGCAATATAATAAGACACGTTGAAATCTTTAAAAAGGTCAAGGGCATAGAAATCATCCCATACTTTAGCAGCCTCTTCATATTTTTCTTCCTTATCTAACGCATTTGCTTTATCAAATAATTCTTCTGCCTTTTTTAAGTCCTCAGCCTTCACATCTTTCTTAAATATTTTTGCAAATTCTTCGAAAGACATGTCAGGAATGATGGTTTCACAAGCCATATTATGTTCTATTGTCCCCCATTTTGTTTCGCCAAATACATCAAGAGCATATAACTGTTCCCAATACGTTGATGCATCCTCTTCTAATTTTGTCGCTTTGTCAAAAAGACCTTGGGCTTTTTTTAGCTCTTCCTTGGATATGTCTTTCTTAAATGACTGGCTAAATATTTCGAAGTTCCATTCTGTGTCCATCATGATTGCCATATTATTCGCTTGTTTGTCTGGTTCTGCATAAACATTTGTTAACGAAGATGCTCCTAATAATAGTGCCATAGCTCCTGTGATAATACCTTTTTTGATGTTCATACGATATAACCTCCATATAATATTTATAGTGTTGCATGAGTCTAGTATAGCGTTATGGTGTGTAAACCATGTGAAAGACTTTTGAAACCTATGTGAGTTATACGATCATTTAAAATCACATATTTTTAAAAAACATATTGTAAAATTTGCTTGTTTGATATAAAGTAATATAGCGCATTAATAAAATAAGAGGTTTAAGACCTTTTAGAACATTAAAAGGAGAGACACCATGAAAAAACTGCTTTCATTTTTTAGCTTTAAAAAAGAAGCATGGTTATTTGATTCCAAGCTTTACATATTTAAAACATTTTTATCTGTCATGACAGCTTATGCCATCGCTTCATTTATTCCATTATTGCAAAAAGACATGATTTCATTGCTTTTTGGACTTCTATTGACCCTAGAGCCTGTGACCATAACAGGTATACGTAGTGGCTTGGATCAAATCTATGCTACCACATTAGGGGCTATTTTAACGGCTTTAATCATTACCTTATTTGGTATTAACATATGGACTGTAGCTTTATCCATCGCACTGACCTTATTTGTTTCTTTAAAAATCAATTGGAAAGTGGTATCCGTTGTTGCTTTATTTACAGCTATTTACATGACCCAGTATGTGCAGTTGGACGCCGCCGGCTTACCGAGTGCTTACCTGACCTTTCAACTACGTATAACAGCCCTGGGAACCGGTGTTGCTGTGGCTATATTGTTTAATTTTATCTTCTCCCTGTTCTCATATCGAAGAATGGAAGAAAAGCGTATCGCCTACCTTTTACACGCTATAGCTACACATTTTAGTCTGGTAAAAGATGGTCTGGCTAAAGGTAATTCATCCATCATCTTAGAAGCCAAAAATAATTTGCCCCATACGTTTAATGATATTGATTCGCTTTTTTCGTTGTTAACGGATAAAGAAAAGGAATATGCGTTTAAGAAAAAATTACACCTACCCTCTAAACTGGCTTACAATAAGGCTTTAAAACAGGTTATAACTTCCCTAAGAAACATTACCCACTTACTCTATGATACAAGTTATAGTTTGTTAGGTGAACAGACGGTAAAAGCAGACGCTCAAGTCATTGAACTTATGGAAGACTGCATCGTACTTGTGAAGACTTTTGCTAATTATTTTGAGCATAATAAAAATGTCCATGATATAGAGCAGGTGCTTCATAAAAATCGTGTTCAACCATGTGAAGATCATCACTTGGTCAATCATCGTATTATCCACAATGTAAAGTCCATCTCTGAAAACTTATCCACAATCCATGAGGAACTGTTAACATTGCATGTATAAATAATCGTCCATATAAAATACCCCATGTTCATGGATGATATCCAATGTTCATGGGGTATTATGTAGAGGATGATACTATTTTTTATTAGGTTAATTTCTTTTTATTTCTTATGGTAAATAGAGCAATGATTATACCCTTAACAGCTAAAAACATGATGGGTATAAAAACATATTTATAACTACCAAACTGTGTACGAATTAAACCGGCCATAGGTGTTCCTATCACTGCACCTATACCATACGCCGTAAACAACACACCATAATTTCGACTGTAGTTGGCTTCACCAAAATACATGGCTATGGTGGTTGGTGCAATGGAAAGCCATGCACCTAAGTTCATCCAGAAAATCGATAGGGTTATAACATAAAGTACGATTCGATAGTCTGTGGCAGCATACATGAGTAAAGCCGAAATAAAAATAAGTATAAATGAAACCATTGCTGCTATAAACGGACTATATCTATCTGTAATCCAACCAAAAAGAGGACGTCCAACTGCATTAAATATTGCAAAAATAGCCAATAGGGTCGCCGTTGTATTGGTGTCAATGCCAAAGAGCTCTTCACCAATCTGGCTGGATATACCAATAATCATCAGACCAATGGTGGTACCGATCACAAAACATAACCATAATCCTTGAAATTTGGTATTCCTAATCAGTGCACGTACACTTGAATCTTCCGTCATCTTGCTCTGAATCTTTACGTGTTGTTCCTGTACTTGAGGTTTCTTAAAACATAATCCCAATAGAGGTATCACTACAATGAAGAAAACCCCTACTGCAATAAATGTATCATGGATACCTATTTGATTAATAAGCTGTTTCGTTATTGGAGCTGTTATTAATGGTGATAAACCAAACCCTGCAAGCAATAAGCCTAAGGCTACACCCGGTTTTTTTACAAAACTACTGGATATAACTTTTATAGGAGGACCATAAGCAATACCTACGCCAGCACCGGAAAGGACACCGTAGGACAGTACAATCATACTAAAGGATACAGCCACTCCAGATAGAATCCACCCTACACCTACCATGAGACCACCGATTATAATCATTATTCGAGGGTCAACACGGTCAATCATCCTACCCGTTATAACCATAGATGCGGTATACATCAACAAAAAAACTAAATAGGGTAGTCCGCTTATAGCGGCGTTAATGTTATACAACTCTTCTATAGGTGTCTTAAACACACTCCATGAATAGACTGTACCTAAGCAGATAAACATAATCATCCCTAGAATAACAAGCATCCATCTTCGATAACCATCATGATCACTTGAACGGCTTATACTGTTCTGTATATGGTTCTTCATAGGTATACTCCTTATTTCATTGGTATTAATTTCACGTAATCTTCCACTGTACCATCATTAAGGAAACAGTTGATGATGTCTCTTCCAAGAGGCAATAAATCTTCTGTGTTAAATTTAGTAATTTCACGTTTGAAGAAATCTTTCAGTATAGCAGCACCTTCATCGTAAGCTTCTTCACCTACACCTAGCTGGTGATTTGGCTGTAATAAACCTTGAGGAATGGTATAGCCATCAACTCTTAATCGCTTCAAAGAATACCCTAATAATGAACAACGTGATTTTTCTAATTGTTCTGGTTTAAACTTAGCACTACCTTTTCGAGCTAAGTATTCTCTTACAATCCATTGTGGATTAAAGCCAACTTCATAAGCACCAATATGCTGGTTTGGAATCAAGACATATCTTGTACTTGGTGTGTTCATAATTTGCTCTAACAATAAATTCGCTTGGTCCACCATTTTACCTGTAGCAAATGGCCAATAAGAACCTACACCTTCACTGGTCATACCTTCTGAGTCTGTAATACTGGGGTTAGCATGCCCTCTAGGAGCAACTAATCGCCATATCCAAGCTAATGCAGGAGGTAATACATGTATGCATCCGATAATACCATAAGTTGGATTGGATTTTGTACACGCTGGTGTTCGTACACCAAAGCTACGTACATCAATTTCAACAGGTTCTGAAACCACACCAGGTACGAAATCTCTTGGCATAATAACCCTTGGGTTAGGGCAAGGTTTACCTGGAGCATCTTCAATATGATCCCATATAAGAATGGTAGAATCAGGAGAAGCATCCATGTTTAAGAATATTAAAGGTTCTTTTGGATGTATACAAAGTTTTTCATGCTGTGGTGATGTACCATATTCTGTAATATGGTTAAATCTTAAAAACCATCCCGCTTCAGCATCTTTAACCACTAATTTTCTATTATTTTGCAGCTCTGGATGACACATAGCCATATCATCTGTTATTGGATTCAAATCACAGGTGTCTGCGATATCCAAGTATATACGCTCGTTAGTTACGATACTTTCAGCAAAGAGTATACTACCGTCTACCTCGCGATGTACCTCTTCAATCATTTCACTTTTTCCACCACCACTAGCACCTTCGTGCATGATAATCAGAGAGTTATCATAAGGTGTGGTTACTTTTACTGTTGATGCATGAACCGTTGTCCAGTTTTCAAGCTCACCAATATTCAATAGGACACCATAGATTCCTTTTTTGGCACTTGGTCCTGGATATAAATTAAATGAAAAGATTTCATGAACATCTTCAAGTCGATTGTGGACAACCACTTGCTTGCCATCAAAATGTGTATGTCTAAAAGGTGGTGCTAAATAGATAATTGCTCTTGGCTCAAAAGTTTCACCGATTTCAGCTTCTGGAATAAACCCTTGTAAATCAGCTAGCCCTGCTGCAAAAAAGGCAGCATTGATTGGACAAATAAGTAGGGTAGGAGAACCGAATTCATTATCTCCAGCATATAAAGGCATGACAATTAACTCTTGCTTTTTCAGCCATTCATAAGTTTCTCGTCTTACCCCATCAAACTCATCACCGTAACGTTCTTTGTATCGGGTCTTATCTGTATGTTTGTTATCCCCAATAAGCATACAATCTGGATCACGTCGTCTCATATACTCTTCAAGGTAATTAACAGATGCTCCATTTTTACACTTAGTAACGGTCGCTTCCTCAACTAAGCCCATTCCATCAACCATATAATTCACTTTAAAGACGGATTGTCCGCCACCAGTCGCTAGATCAAGTAGATGTTTTCTACTTTTGGGTACTGTCACTTTTGAAGCTGAATCTAATATAGCCTTCACATCTTCGTTTACTTTAAATCTTGATAAATCAAATACACTCATCATATTCCTCCTTCTAAAAAAAGCAAGCCAAAATTCACGTCTGGTTAACGCGAATTTTGGCTTACTTTTAACTGGTTAAAAACCTTTTAATTTGTCTTCCAAGTATCTCTATATAAATTTAAATAATTTTATTTATTAAACTTTATTTCAATGTTTTCATCAAAAGTAACCACAACGATTTTCTCTGCCGTAATGGTACTCACATCAGAATGAATACTTATGATATTTGAAGGAATGACTTCATTAATTGCTTGTCTAAATTGTGAATTGGCCTTCTCAAAAAGACGGGACCGAATCTTCTTTATCAGCTCCGTGCCATCATGGGTTTCTGCAAGCAATTGCTCCGCAGCCGTCAAGAATCCCCATTGTCTTACAAAAACAACATCATCCATAATTTTTGCATTAATGCGTCTAGGACCTCTTCCCATATAATCGGCCTCAAAACGGGTGACGACTTCACATATTTTGGCTTCTGTCTGTCCTTTTGTCATAAATATATCTCCTATTCATATGAAAAAGCGTATTAGGCTTGGTTCAAGCTGGACAAATCCATCTTACAACCCTTCCTTGCTTTTTCATTAAAATAATACCATACGAATCCAACGTTTGCAAGATTTTTATTTATATCTTGCATTATATCTACATTTTCCCAAGTCTTCATAAGACCATGTTCTAGGGGTTAAATCTTACTAATTCAATAGAAAGCTTTCCTTCTTCTTTTTCAATAATAACTTGGTCAATCATAGCACCAACCAAGAATAATTGCTCATCCATGTCATTTTCACCTGTCAATTGCCAATAATACCCTTCAACTTCACATTGTCTCTGTATATTCAGATTATTTTCTAGCTGCTCAATGTAGTCATCATCAAAAGTAGAACCATATTGGGTAAAATAAATGGATGTTTTGTCTTGTTCTTTTTGAATACGTACATCCATTTCATGGGTTCCAGTCATCATAAACATGGTAAGCATTTCATCAACGATTCGGGTAATTTTTTTAATCTCATGTTGCATAGTCGATATCACTCCCTTTTGAAAGCATCTACAATAGGTATTATAAATCCTGCAACGATACCTCCTGCAAAACCATTATTGTATAGGTTAATACCTCCGTGAATGACGCCAACATTTGTTACCAACATTAAATGCATCATACCTGCCACGATACCAATACCAATACCATAAGACCCAGCAATAGGAGCAAGCGTTGTAGAAAATAATAATGAAATAATCATACCTGTAGAAGATAGGTCATATCCCAGAACAAGAGAAGTAATAAAAACCCCAAGTACAATTGGAAAACAATTTTTTAGATGTTTACCAAAAGCGGAGAATCCCACAACCGTAAATATCCCTGCCATAACAGGCCCGTTAATAACACCTTTCACCATAATCACATATATTATGCACAAAAGTCCCATGATGCCCATGTTAAAAAATGTTATACCGTACCCAACTAAATGAGTAAAATCGGTTACAAGTCTTCCTTTATACTTAAATACTTCTGTAAAATGTTTAAACACGTGTCGATTAACATAAAGACCTATGATCATTAAATAACAAAATAAAAATATAAGTAAACCGACAATCAGCCAGCTATTATTTTTATAAATGATACTTACAGGTTCAATTTCAATCTTAAAACTTCTAAATATGCTTGTTAAAACTGTTCCTAGAATCCCAGATGCAAAGCCAATATTATAGAGATTAAAACCATCATGAAATTTCAACATTTGCGTCGAAAGAGGCACAATGATAAATCCAATAAATATCCCAACAATAATACCAAAAGGTAAAGCTATATATGTAGGCAATATATCACCAAAACTGATTTCACTGATAATGGGGGCCAAGGCTGTAGCAAACATGATGACCAATATACTATCTTTGAATGCAATTCTTTGATATTTAGTATACATATATCCCCCCAGATAAATGGGGATTACATTAAAGAGGTTCTTACCAAAAAAAGCAAATCCAATAACGGTCATGAAAGCTGCTATCAATAAACCATTTATTCTCAATTTATAATAGGCCAATAAATACAAATTAAAGAAACCAATAACCGCAGCATTGACAAAAGCCGCCCCTATTCCTCCTATAGCTAAAAAATCTGTTAAAAGGATTGTTGGTGAGACAATGATATCGACAACACCTTTAGCTAATGTGTTAAAATCAGCTTGGTACACACTTATACCAATTCCAAATATCATAAAACTAATGGGAAACATAAGAAGAATCAGTAACTTCTGTTCTTTATGCAATTCCTTTTCTTGAATTTGATATAGTTGCATCAATTCCCACCCCATACTCTATATTTAATTCACTTGCATCAAATAAAACAAATATAGCCTTGTTAATCTTATCACAATCTTGACATTTTATCAATGGATTTTAAAAGCTTTCTTAATATACATTTTCATCTAATCCCATTTTTTTATCTTTTACCATGAAGCATATAATATTCCTTGATAACTGATAATTTATGGACTAAATAAGGCTACTCCATTTTCTTGCAGCACTACCTTGTATCGGGTTTCTAGTCACATGTTAAAGGGTCATGTGCAGATACACTAATTGGAACACAAAAAAACTGGCAATAAGCAATACAATTTGGTTAAAATTCAGTTCAATATCGCGAATCTTTTTTAATACACCCATGTGTTTATATACATATCTATAAAATATAAAACCTATCAGAATACTTACAAGATAGATTGTGCTTTTAATCAAATAATCGCCTATCTTAACGCTTAATGATACATTAAACAGCATATTAATAATCACTGGTCCTAGAACCCCACCTAATAAGCAAATGCTGGCTAATACGCTCAATGAGAGCTTCTGATTCCATGTCATGGTACTTGTATCATCACTCTTACCAAATAACATGGCTGCATATTTGATATAGGTCACAATGGTCCCTAAGTTAATAAAGATTAAGCTCATTTCTATCACATTGGATGTGAGATTGCCTTTTTGAATGTAATATTTTGATATACTACTTCCAAAAAGGGGAGCACCCGTTATTCCTAATATGGCAAAAATGATAATACATGCTATAAAGGGCATGCGCCTAAACACACCTCTGATTTCCCTTATATTTCTTGTTTTATATGTCTCAATAATGATACCCGCGGCTAAGAATAACGTTGATTTACTGATGGCATGATTAACAATGTGATACATACTGCCCCAATAACTATAGTCATTCTTCATGGATACACCTACTAAAATCAGACCAATCTGACTGATGGTGCTATAGGCTAAAATAAGTTTTATATCATCTTGGGATACAGCTAAGACAAACCCAAATATACCCGTAAGTAGACCCATGATGATGTAGATTTGATGGGTTTCAATGTTAAACTGAAACACATCTTGCATTCTTATAAATAAGTAAATGCCGCCTTTCACATACAGCCCAGATAAAATGGCTGAGACAATAGAGGGGGCTGACGGTGTGCCATGAGCTCTTGGTAACCAACTAAACAAGGGCATAATAGCTGATTTAAATCCTACGGCTGTCAACAGAAATGCGTAGGGCAGAAGTAAACTTTTTGAATGTGTTACGAGGGGCATACTATCCTTTATAAGCTGCATATCAAGGACACCAAATATTTTATAGATATAACCAATACCAAACAAGAAGAATGTCATGGATAGAAGATTAGTGAAGAGATAAATCATACCATCATAGATGGATTGTGTATCTCTTTTATACATAATAAGAATACTTACAACAATTGTCGATACTTCTATAAGAACGTATAGGTTAAACAAATCTCCAGATAAAAAGATACCGTTAATAAGTCCTTCTAAGACTAAAAAAAGAAATAAAAAGAGTTTATTCATGTAGTGCTTATGAAAATTAAATAGTAGCATAACCGAAAACAGAAAGACATTTAACAGCACAAACACAGCTGTAATGGCATCTGCTCTTAGGGTTATGCTTATACCTCTAGGATAATTCCCTAATGTATTAATAAGTTGTCCAGTCATATGCACTTGAACTAAGGTATTCACTGCCATGACCAAATAAATGATTTGCGAAAAAAGTATAAGGTATTTCCTGTTTATTCCTGTGCATATATATCCAAGTAAGGCAATCATGATCGGTAGTAGAACAAACCAATACAACTGCATGGACATCTTTCCTTCCCTTAATCATCATCACGTAACCATGGCATCATTAACGCTCAATGACCTACCAAGGAGCAATGATTCTTTGTGAAAAAATAAATAGAAAAAAGATAACGATTATAACAGCTATGACTAATCTTCTCATAAGAGACCATCCTTTTATCATGAACTTAACATCTCCTGTTAGCTAAGATAACATTATTATACCATATTGACGTACCACAAGTAAATGTGGCATTAGATATTAAACTACTGATGTGGGAAGAACTCTCTTGTTGGCAACAAAACAAGTTTTGTATATAGGTTATATATACCATCAGTAGTTTAATATCTAATCCACTTTTACCGTCATGAACACTTATAAAACAAACATCCATCTAAATTATGTTATAAACCTTTTGACATAAAAAATAAGTCATTTTTCAGGCTTAATTAGGTGGTTTTTCATATGCTAAATTCAGATACTTTTCATATTAAGAAAATAAAAAAGTCAACATTCACTTACTCATTAAAGTGAACGTTGACTTACATGTGACTGGTTATCTACCATTCAATAGTCTTCCAACTCATTCTATCATTACATATCTTTACATATCAAAAAAAGGCTAAATCAGTTTTACTTATGAAGTGGCTCACACTGGATTATCCATCCATCAGAGTCCCCTCCCATATTAATCCTATGATAACATAACTCATCCTTTATGGCAACCTTTTTAAGTGTCACAATTTAAAAAATAGCATTCATAATGTAACGGATTACATAATATACCATCTAAGTCTTGACAGTTGTTAGTTGACGATATATTATAAAGTTATAAGTATTTTATACATAGTTATATTTTGGGTCAACAACATTATATTTGTAATCGTATACATATACGAGAAAGGAGACATTATGATTCCAAAAATTGCAGTGCAGCTCTATACCGTACGAGAAGAATGTCAAGAAGATTTTGTGGGTACATTAGAAAAAGTTGCAGCTCTAGGTTATGAAGGTGTTGAACTGGCTGGCACCTATGGTTTATCCTCTGAAGTGTTAAAAAATCATCTCAATCGTCTTCAACTGGAGGTTGTAGGACATCATATCATGTTGGAGGCTCTAGAAGATGATTTAGAAGAAGTCATCGCTTACAATAAGGCCATTGGAAACGATGTGATTATCTGTCCTTGGGCTACGTGGGATACAGAAGAAGAACTTCGCCACTTAGCCGACCGACTTAACACCATTGGAAAACGTTTAGAAGCAGTGGGGTTAACCTTCTTATATCATAACCATCATCATGAGTTTGAGAAAATCGGCGACATGTACGGTCTTGACCTGTTATTTCAGTTGACAAGAGAAAGCCATATGCTCATGGAGCTGGATACACATTGGGTAAAACGAGCCGGCCTAGAAGTCCTTCCATATATGGATGCAAATGGGTCATTGATTAGACGTATACATATTAAAGATATGCAGGAGCTGGATGGTGAAATGACTTTTGCAGCTATTGGCGAAGGGTTCATGGATATACCTGCTATTCTCAAAAAAGCTGAAGCCATCAACTGCCCATGGGCAATTGTGGAGAATGACCAACCACAACCAGATGGTATGACCAACATTACCCAGAGTATTCAATACCTACAATCGCTATAAGAATCATATGCTTCATATGTGGTTCACTGGGACACTTGTTATAACATAAAAGAGGAGCAGTCATGGTTCATCATGATAGGCTCCTCTTTTTTTATATAAATTTACTATTCCCTATAAACTTCATCCTACTTATATCTGCAAGATTCTAATGCATGAATCGCCTTCTATAACATCATGGCTACGGTATAATGATCTTTTTTACCAATGTACCATCACCCTTTTTCTTGGAGTAGACGGTCATATCTCTATCCTCTAAACTCTTAATGGTTTTTTCATAGATATATTGATCTTCGCCTATGATGTCTTCGGATGTTTTTTCTTGATTTCTTTTAATGAGCTTTTCATATTCTATATATTCCAGCAAGGTATTATCGGAGGCTAGATTCACATCTTTTTCATCAATATCATAATAGTTCACTTCAAAATATGCATTATTTTCATGGCCGTTTGGCGCATATTTTTTACGTACAACATAGATAAGATTACTGTCCTCATCGACTTCCCTCTCAGTGGTTACAGAATTCGCATGATGTGTTGGTGATGCTTGACTCTCTTTTCCATTTGTAAGACATATTAAACTGACAACCATCATGACAATAACTGCAATAATGGTATACATTAACTTATTTTTTCGTTTACTGGCAATAAACTTAATACGTTTTTTAATTTCTTTTTCGCCGTTTTGAATGGATGTGGTACATGGGATAAATTTACTTTTACGTAATGCTGTTTTTAGAAGGACTTTTGCATAGAGTTTTCGATTACTCGTGATCTCCAACACCCGTTGATCACAGAGAAGTTCCATATCTCTCCTAATGGTAAACGTGGCAATCCACATGATGGGATTAAACCATTGCACGCATAGTAGAACGGTATTTAATAAATTATAAAACACATCCCCATATTTTACATGGCATAACTCATGAAAAAATATCTGACGCATTTCATCCATGGTATACCCCTCAGGTATCATAATCTTAGGTCTAAATATACCCGTCAACATAGGGGTAGGATATCCACTTAGTATCTCAATGTCTTTTGTTATATGTAACGTACTCTTACACCTCTTAAACAGCAGCTTGATGTCCTTATTTTCGCATGTTTTTAGTCGATTTACACGTATAAAAAATACCATATAAACAAGTATAAAATAAGATGCTGATAGTGCAACACCTATTAACCAAATCTTCATAATACGATCAAGCATGTTACTATTTAATGTAATGAACTGTTGCCCATTACCACTAGGACTATAATATATTTTAACGGATTCTTGTAAGCGATAGTCGTACTCTTTTACGATTGCTTGGTCAGATGAAGGTATATTCTTAAATAAGCTGGCATCACTTTCTGGGAGACTAGGAATCAATAATCGTATAAGCAGGATTGCCCATATATAAAACTGCCATTTAGGGGATAACTTATTTTTGAATATACGTTTTATGATAAGAAGGATAATAGCTGTTATACTACCTGTTATTGTCATATCCAGTAAAACATTCACCTATTATCACTCCCCATCAATTTTTTCTATGATATCCATAAGCTCCTTTTGTTCATCTTCTGATAGATTACTATCCATCACTAAAGTTGATACCATCATCGATATGGACCCATCAAACACTCTCGATAGAAATTTTTGAGCCTCTTGCTGTTTGCATTCTGACTCTTCAGCAATTGGGTAGTACTTAAAATTACCTGTGGTTTTATCAGCTGATACAGCTCCCTTTTTAACTAATCGGGACACCAATGTACGTATAGTAGAATAACTCCATTCGCTATCATCTAACAAAGCGGTAATTTCTTTTAGTGTGATATGCGGACGTTCCCATAACACCTTCATAACCATCCATTCGGATTCACTTAGTTTTTTCATGTATAACGCTCCTTTGGTGTTAATAAAATCATATACTATTAGTTTACGATTGTGGTCCCCTTTTGTCAAGAAAAGCCTGAGAAATTTTCAAAATTTTTATGCTTTTAACCAAATAGAGGGTTAATCCATGGATAGCAAAAGAACGTGTTTTACCTAGAAACCATTCTAAAAAACTATTTATGGACTAACCCTTGCATATTGATTGTCTTCTTATAACAACTATTATTGCTGATAATAAAACGACAGATCACTATAGACCCAAAAGCTTCTTAGCATTTTTATATAACATGTGATTCCTTGCTTCATCGTCATGTTCTGTTGCGATTAACACTCTAGAAAGTGTTATGGCTTGAGGAAGTGCAGGCCAATCAGACCCAAATATTAATCTTTCGTATCCCACCTCTTCCATTAAATAACGGATACTATCTGCTGATTGACACGATAATTCTGCGTAACTTCCAGGAAATGCTTTCATATATTTTGCCACAAGCTGATACTCAGCAATACCGCTATGACCAAACACAAACTTAAAATCATGTGGTAAATGTTTTAATAAATCGCCGAACAGTTCTACCCGTGTAGATTTTATTAACTTCCACATGGTATTGGATGTATTTTCCTGTTTGATATGGGTTAATGAACCGGTGTGTAATAAAACTGTAAAATCAACGCTGTAACAAGCTTTTAGCAATTGGATAAGCGGTTCAAAATCATCTTTAAGCTCCATATCGCTAATTTTGAGTTTCAGTCCTTTAAAGCCAAGTTTTTTGTATCGCTTAATTTTTTCTTCCATTTGAGGATCCTGAGGATGTACCGAGCAAAATGCTGTGAATCGCTCCGGAAATTCCTTTGCAAGCTTTAGAGCCTCCATGGAACGGTCACTTTTCTTTGTACTAAGAGGAAGGACCACGTTATGCTTAATGCTATTCTCCTGTTGTGACCGAAAACAATTCTCATAGGTTCCTCCATTGGCCATATCTTTAAAAATGCTATAGCCGTCAAGAGAAAACTTAATAACTGACCATATACCTTTACGTTTTTCATTCACATCAATCTTCGTCCAATAAGGCACGGATAAATCCATTTTTTCAATGGGTGGAAGAGTTTTATACGCCACCTTATTACCTTTTGTATTAGGATCAACAACTTTTAGAGGAAGTACGTTAGACATATGGGTATGAAAATCAATAATATCAAGCTTTCCATCATAGTCAATTATAAAATCCCCTTCATCATTTAACTTTAAATAGCGTTCTTGCTTAACAAATTCTTGCTTTGTCATATAAAGACCTCCATTCATGGTCAGCACCCTATTTACTTAAGTTACCCATGAGTACATTAAATATACGAATCACCACATCATGCATATTTTCATTTTCATCAAATTCAAAGTTCTCCAAATTCACTATACAAGTGGTAATGATATAGGCGGCCACCTTCACATCCAAATCCTCTTTTAATTCACCTTTTTGGATATAGGCCGTTAGCACTTTCTCAAGCAGTCGGTAGCTTTTGGGTATTTCATTTTTTAACACTTTTCTTCGGACTTCTTGAGGGCATTCGTTCATGAACTTATCCTTTAATTGAATAAGTACAAGATCTTCATCTTCAAACTCCGTCGCATCTTCCAACATTTTTAGTAAATACTCTCTAAAAGTTAAAGTATCTATATATTGCTCGGTTTTTTCTAATGTATCTTTTTTCCGATCACCAATCTGACTGAACGTATAGGTATACAAATCATCCTTATTTTCAAAATACTGATAAAAACTTCCTTTCGGTATTTCTGCACATCCTACAATACCATCAATGGTGACTTTGTTATAATGGCTTTTAGAAAACTCAAGAACTGCTGCATCAATAATACGTTGTCTTTTCTCTTCTGACAAATTAAAAAACGTATCTTTTGGCATATTTATCTCCCTCCAATTTTTAATGACGTTAAACGGATGTTTTGCTTAACGCCTTCACAATCCATCGTCTAATTTCAAGGACGTACAACACTGTTACCCACCAATAAACCACATTATTAAAACCTGTTGTTAACGCTTCTCCCTTACCCATCATGTAAAATTCAATGAGATGAATACTGCTGTAGATAACAAAAACCATTGTCAAGTAACGGGTTCTTTTATCCAGAGCTATGATGGCAAATATACCGATAACAATACCCACAATAACACCAAGGGATATGACATTCATATCATCGGTCATAAAATAGATGATGATGGATCCCCCTAGGTATAGGAAAAACCCTACAAAAAACATGGCTATTTTTTTCTTCTTTGTTGCATCAATGTCTAGATGCTTCGTAAAATAAACCCATGCAATAATTAAGAAAACAAACGTAAGGGACTTAATCGAACTCATCACCATAAGCAAATTATTACTTGTTGCTTCTTCAAGTCCAACTTCAATAACTTCTGGGTTGCCAATATAGTAGTATATGGCTATACAGAATGAAATAACCGCTGTTAAATAGGTGATTCCATAAAACAGCTGGAATTTCTTAAAATAGGGATTTACAGTTCTACCTGATTTAGAAAATCCCCAAAAAGCTATCATACTTCCTGTAAAAAACAAAAGAGCTTCTATGCTGATATCCACAAGACCTGTTTGGGTTGCTGATGATAGAATCCAATAACCGATACCTGCGATAACTGTTGCCATAACAACATCTTTCCAATAACTGTTATTTCTATTTTTCATTCTAACTGCCTCCTTTGCATATTACAATGTTTTTTATGGTTTTTTTTAAGTACAATGTAATGCTGAAGTAGACTCCCCCCTTTGTATGTCTTGATTACGTTTTAAAATCATTTGTGACTATTAGTCATATGACTTATGGTCATATTAACATGGTTTATTGTGATTGTCAATGCTGTGGTGGTATATTTTTTGATTTGTGGTGATTAAGTTATGGGATGGATGATGTGTTGTTGAGGGGGTTAAGAGTTTTGGGCTAATATAAGGGATTTCGTTATTATTGTTTTTATTTTAATTTTTGCTATGCTGCAAGATTTTATGTACTACTTGTTCAGTGTTGTTGTGTTTATGAGTTTAGGGCTATTATAAGGGGTATATGATAGGTTTAACTTGCCTTTCCTTGAGGTGCGAGCCGGTCTGCGTTAAACCTATCATATACCCCTTTGCTCTCATACGTGTTATGGTGATTAGTTTTTCTTTTGGGAAATGATATTTTTATTATTTGGAATTTTGTTATTACTGTTTTTGTTATATTCTATGCTACAAGATATATGTACTGCTTGTTGAGCGTTTTTAGATGTTATGAGTTTAGGGCTGGTACAAGGGGTATATAATGGGTTTAACTTGCCTTTCCTTGGGATGCGAGCCGGTCTGCGTTAAACCCATTATATACCCCTTTTCTCTCATGCGTGCTGTGTTGATTAGTTTCTCATTTGGGTAATGGTTATTTTATTATTTAGGATTTCATCTTACTGTTTGTGTTTTTTTAATTCTCCACTTTGTAACACTTGCAATATCAACTATGCATTAGCTTATAACAAAGGTAATATAGTTGATTCAGTGCTGACCTGCTTGCCCCTCAAGGAAAGGCAAGCTGAATCTAATATATTACCTTCTACTAGCCACCATTTCCCCTCTACAACATTCTTTTCTTACCCACAACGCACTACCCTAAAATCTTTTTCTCTCTATCTCTAACCACAACAAAGGGAATATAGTGGATTTTGCGCAGACCGGCTCGCTCCTCAAGGAAAGGCAAGCAAAATACACTATTTTCCCTTCCTATTAGCCCAAATCTCCCCACCACAACATGTCCTTTTAACCCACAACGCACTACCCTATAATCTCTTTCTTACTATCTCTAGCCACAACAAAGGGAATATAGTGGATTTTACGCTGACCGGCTCGCCCCCCAAGGAAAGGCAAGTAAAATACACTATTTTCCCTTTCTATTAGCCACCATCTCCCCTCTACAAAACGTTTTTCTGACCCACAACGCACTACCCCAAAATCTCTTTCTCTCTATCTTTAGCCACAACAAAGGGAACATAGTGGATTTTGCGCTGACCGGCTCGCCCCTCAAGGAAAGGCAAGCAATATACACTATGTTCCCTTTCTATTAGCCCCTATGTCCCCACCACAACATGTCCTCTTAACCCACAACGCTCTACCCAAAATCTCTTTCTCTCTATCTCCAGCCACAAAAAAAGAGCCGCCTCATGCACTAACACAAGACAACCCATCCTCTACTTACTTATAACCAACGCTTCCCCCTTATCATAAACCTTTAACGGCTCACCCTCTAACAACACAAAATGAACCCCATCACCATCCACCTTAACCCTAATCCTTCTATCCTTAAAAGTAATATGAAAACTGTAACTATCCCACTGTTGTGGTAAATGAGCATTAAAATGCAACTCCCCATCTACTTCACGCATGCCACCAAAACCAAAAACTATCGACAACCATGTACCTGCCATATTCGCAGTATGCACACCTGCTGTTGTATTATGATGCATGTCATCAATATCTGTCCTGGCTGAATGGATAAAATAATCATACCCTTTATCATAATAACCTAACTCATTAGCCATGATACTGAAAATACATGTGGATAATGAAGAATCATGGGTTGTAATCTTTTCGTAGTAATCATAATCGCGTTTCTTCTGTTCCTGATCAAACTGATGACCTAATAAAAATTCAAGAAGAATTAAATCAGCCTGTTTACAAACCTGAGCACGATAAATATTCAAAGGATGATAATGCATAAGAATTGGTCGTTTATCTTTGCTTCTTTCAAAATCCCAAAGTGGTTTTTGGAAAAAACTATCATCCTGTGGGTACAATTTACGCTTGTGGTCATAGGGTACATACATCTTCTTAGAAGCTTTATCAAAATCTTGTAATTCTTGTGAGTCTAAACCAATCTTATCCACTAATGCTTGATACTCTTTAGGGTACTTTTTCTCGATCTGCTTAGCAGCTTCATAAGCATTCCTAAGGTTATGTGCTGCCATGAGATTGGTATAGACATTGTTATTAACCACTGCTGTGTATTCATCTGGTCCTGTTACACAACATATATGAAATGCTTCTTGGTCATTGTAATGTCCAATCTGTAACCATAATCTTGCTGTCTCAATCAGCATCTCAAGCCCTGCTTCCACAAGAAAAGCTTCATCATTGGTTGCTTCCACATACTTACAGACGGTATATGCAATATCCGCATTAATATGGTATTGAGCTGTACCTGCTGGATAATACGCTGAACATTCCTCACCATTAATGGTACGCCATGGGTATAAAGCACCTTTTTTATATTGCATGTCTTCACGTCTTTTTCTAGCTGCATCTAATAGATGGTATCGGTATTCCACCAGTTTTTTGGCTATATTCGGGTTGGTGTAGATAAAGAAAGGCAGTATGTAGATCTCCGTATCCCAGAAATAATGCCCTTCATAGCCTTCTCCTGTCAAGCCTTTTGCCGCTATGTTGGTATAACCATCACGACCAACGGATTGCAGCAAATGAAACATGTTAAACCGTATACCTTGTAATGTGGCATCATCACCTTTAATTTCAACATCTGCATGCTCCCAAAATGAATGGAGATACGCTTTTTGCTTCACAACATAGGCATGGTAACCTAGGTTGTAAGCTTCTTCTATACACTTTTTTGATGCACTATCCATCTGTTCATGTTGAGTATTCTCGTAAGTATGATAGGTGACATATTTTTCCAAGGTGATTGCCTTGTTGTTTGTGGCTGCTAGGGTATAGTGATGTGCAATGAACTTATCTTTTTGCTCTAGGGTACGTTGTATCTGCCCATCATATATCAAACGATGCTTCATTAAAGTGATTAATCCAAGTTCAGATGATTTTGTTTTTGAAACAAGTTCACCTAGCTCATGGGTAATCTGCGTTTTAACGACCCTTAGTTCATCGCCCTGAAACTCTACGCCAATTCTTGGGTCGTCAGCTTTGGTAATATTGGTTACGTCACCATCTAAAGATGAAACCAATGTGATATCGCCGTCAAAGTTAAGAGGTGTTAAGGTGAGTTTATTTAACATCAGGTGCTTGTTATCCAAACTCAGCAACCTTTCACTACGGTACGCCACCGTATACCCTTTAGAGGAAGTCCACTTAAATGAACGTATAAGTATCCCTTCCCTAAAGTTAATATGGCGTTCATAATCGTCAATGGTACCTGTGGCCAAATCCAGTTTTTCACCTTGGATGAAGATAGCCGTTCGTTTACCATCTGTTACATTGAGCATGGCATGACTTCGATGAGGGTACCCGTTGTACTTTTCACCATAGGTTAAATCATAATAATCATAAAAACCATTGATAAACGTGCCATCATGACCACCAAATGACGTACCTTCCTCGAAATTGCCTCTTGTTCCAATATACCCGTTACCTAGGGCAAATAAGGTCTCATGTAACGGATAGTTGTTGGGGTCTAAAGCATCTTCCTTAATCCCCCAGACATCTATGTTATGCATGTTGCTTCACTTCCTATCATTCATTAAGCTTCCTACTATGTGACATGCTATCCTTACTTGATAGCTCCAGCTGTTACCCCTTTTATAATGTGCTTTTGCGCAAGCATATAGAAGATAATAACAGGGATAATGGTTAATACTAGACCTGCCATGGCTAAATTCCATTGGATGGTAAACTCCCCAAAGAAATAGAACGTTGATAGGGGTATGGTTCTAAGTCCCTTATCAGATAAGACAAGTGATGGGAGTAAGAAGTCATTCCATATCCATATCAAGTCAAGAATAATAACCGTAACCGTTGTTGGTTTCAGCACTGGAAAAATAATCTTCCAGAATGTTTTCCATTTATTACAGCCGTCAATGGTGGCTGCTTCCTCAAGAGAAGTCGGAATACTCTTAATGAAGCCATGGAATAGGAAAACGGCCATACTGGAACCAAATCCCACATACATATAAATCAGGCCAAATCGTGTATTTAACATACTTAGGAACGTATTGTTGGTCACAAACCCCATGACCTGCATGAGTGGCATCATAACCGCTTGAAAAGGAATAAGCATGGTTGCAATAAATGTAAAGAAGATAACTTTACTGATCACATGCTTTGTACGAACGAGCATCCATGCTGTCATGGATGACAAAACCACAATAATACCAATACTGATAACCGTTACAAAAAGTGAATTCATAAATGCATTCAGATAACTCATCTTACTCATGGCTGTTCTAAAATACTCAAAACTAATTGTACTGGGTAGACTTAATACACTTTCATACATTTCAGCTCGATTCTTAAAGGCATTAACAACCATAATGTATACGGGTGATAGGTAAATAATACCTACGATAACAGCCAAGATTTCAATGATTATTTTTTTTGTTTTACCCATTACATTTCCACCTCCCTTTTCTTACTAAAATAAACTTGAACCAATGTGATCAAAGCAACAAAGAAAAAGAAGACAACAGCCTTGGACTGGCCATAGCCAAAGTTTTTATAACTAAAAATCTCATTATAAACGTTCATGGCGAACATTTCTGTGGAATTAAAGGGTCCCCCTTGGGTTAAGGATAGGTTAACATCGTATATCTTAAAAGAGTTGGATAGGCTTAAAAACAAACTAATGGTAAAAGCTGGTGCAAGCAGTGGGAACATGATGGCTTTTAACCGTTGGAAATAGCCTGCGCCATCTACTTTAGCTGCTTCAAGTAATTCACCAGGAATGCTCTGGATACCTGTGATGTAGATAATCATAATGTACCCTGCCATCTGCCAAGTACTTACCACCACAATGGCTAATAGAGCAAATCGCTCATCTAACACCCAGTTGAAAAATACGGCATCAAATCCAGTCACTTCACCAATCTGTTTAAACACTTCCATGAATATAAAGCGCCAGATAAATCCTAAAATAAGACCACCGATTAAGTTGGGCATAAAGAACATGGTTCTTAAGGTATTTTTAACCCTTAACTTCTGGGTCACTAACAATGCTAAAGCTAGACCTAATACATTAATAATCAAACCTGCTATCAACGTATAGATAATGGTCAGCCATATGGAATCGCCTAATCGGGTATCTGAAAACATCTTGATATAATTGCCAAACCCAACAAACTTCTTTTCATGGAGTACAATGCCATCCCATTCAAAAAAAGAATAGAATATACCCATAATAAAAGGAATAACAACAACTGTTAGGAAGATAAATATCGTTGGGAATGTAAAAATAGCAAACCACATCTTTTTATTACTTTTTTTCATGATTTCCTCCTTTATTACATTGCTCTAAACGTCTCTTATATCATAATACAACTCTATAGCAGTCATATCTAGCCCATATCGGTTAAACCATTACCTTCGGCATACCAGTTTCATCCCTGCCTATGCCTTCTCACCATGCTATACAAGCTCTATTACAATATTCTGGTTGAAAAAGCCTAAGCCCTTTCAACCAGTCATCTGCCATACGCTATTTATGATACATCATAGAATAAATTATTGTGCTGCTTTTTCCCAAGCTGCATCTAACATGTTTAACAGCTCACTGCCTGTCATGTCCTTATCGGAAAAGAACTTCTGAGTTGCTGGGAAGAAGTCATTGTTAATGACACCATCTGGCCATAAGCTAAACATCCAAGGTAATGTTTTACCTTCAGCGGTATAATGAGCCACATCTTTACCTAATGGATCAAGTGAATCTGTCTTCATATTGGTCATCGCTGGAATAAAACCAAACGCGTCTATAATATAAGAAATACCTTCTTCACTTGTAAATAACCAGTTAAGGAAAGCAAGCCCTGCCTCAATTTCTTCATCTGAAGCACCTGCATTCACACCCCATGAGTTAGGAATACCAACGCTAATCTTATCATTGCCTTTTACTGGCATGGGTAAGATACCCATTTCAAAATCAACATTATAATCAGTAAACATAACATATGCCCAGTTTCCTTGATGAATCATGGCTGTCTTAGCTGTTGCAAAATCACCTGTTTGCACATCATATTGTACTTCTAGAGGATTCGTTCCTTCAGCTCGAATCACTTCCATGAAGGTAGCCCATTCTTCAAAAACTGGATCCTCACTCATTTTTTTACTGCCATCGTTCAAGCTTGCAATGAATCCCTCTGGGTCATCTTGAAGTGCAAAAGGTACATTGAGAATATGCGCAATCAAGAAATAGGATTCACTGGATAAACTAACTGGTTGCACACCTGATTCTTTTAAGGCTTTAACAGTGCTTTCAAATGAAGCAAAATCTGTCATCTGTGAAGCATCCACTAATGATTTGTTATACACAAAACCATAACCTTCTACGCCATAGGGTACCCCAATTAATTTACCATCTTTGCTCTTAACTTCCATACCAGGTGCAATATGTTTCACGAAATCTTCATTGGAAAGATCATACAGGTAACCACTAATACTCTCTGCGGTAGTACCTACACCAGGAGAAAGAATGGTTGGTCCTTGACCAGCACCAAGCTTTGTCTGAAGCTGTGTTGCATAATCATCACCTGATGTACCCCATACTTCTACTTTCACGCCATCGGTCATATCCGTATACTCTTTGGCTAATTTTTCAAGCTGTTCCGTAATCTCCACCTTTGATTGGAAAACTGTTATGGTAACATCTTTATCTTTTTTAGACTGACAACCTATCATCGTTGTGGATAGAACTGCTACTACTAATAACAATACACTGATTTTTTTTATCATCTTTTGCCCTCCTATAAAACGTTTTACTATTTATATAGAAATCTTATCACTTGTAAAAGGGAATGTCAACTATTTTTTTATATATTTTCACTAATAGTATAGTAAAATTCATTTCTTTTTTGTGCTTTATACATGTATTTCCAGATTTACCTATGACATTATTCGATTTTTATTTACATCTTTGTAAAACGTTTTATAAGCTAGGTAAATTTTTTTACCTGGTTGTTTGACGCCACTTTGTTTGGGCAATGATTTTATTTGGTACCACATGCCTTTCACCATCCAGGACACGAAACAGAATGGTTGCTGCATAGATGCCCCATTCATACTTGGGAACGGATATGGTTGTGATATGGGGTTCTAATATACTTGATAACTCAATATCATCAAAACCTACAACACTGACATCCTCTGGGATATTTATACCCATTTCCTTGAAAGCCTTGACAACACCTATCGCCATGTCATCATTAGCACATATGACCACTTCTGGTATATCTTTGCTGATCATCATAAGTCTTGCTGCTTGATAGCCACTAATTTCTGTAAAATCACCATGATAATAATGTTTTTGTAAAAAAGTAATGTTGTGATCTCTTAAGGTATCACGCATACCTTCAAACCGTTCAATATTATCCTGTGTACTTTCAATGCCGGATACGTAGGAGAACTTTTTGTAGCCCTTCATAATAAGCTCTTTTACAAGTTGCTCCATGGCCAGATAATTATTGACCACCACAGGATAGATATGTTGACCTTTTAATTCACGGTCTAGTAAAACAATGGGTAAATCTTTACTTGCTGTTGATAAAATCAATTCATCGGATACATTTTTGTCATTGACCAATGCCCCATCAACAAAACCATTACGTAAGAACTTTTCAATGGAATGATGAGCACAGATGATTAAATCATACCCATGATTAATGACACAATCATTGATGCCTTTGATGATTTGGAAATAAAAATTTCGGTCAAATTGACTAAAACAAAAGGCAATTGTTTTTGTCTTTTTTACTTTCAGATTTCTTGCCATGGTGTTGGGATAATAATTCATGTCGTTGGCTATGTCAATAATTCGCTGCCGTGTTTCCTCACTTACATTAGCTCTGCCGTTTAAAGCATTAGAAACCGTTGATATGGACACCTTGGCTTTTTTTGCCACATCTTTGATACTTACCATATGGGGTCACCTTCATTTATCTTTCTAGTGGGCAATTGCTCCATATAAAAACATGCGCCAATTACCTCATTGCATAATTGTAGCATGTTTTCTATGGCTATGTCGATATAAAAATTTTTACCTATTTTAATTTCACTTTGTTTCGACCACTTCGTTTGGCTTCATACATGGCTTGGTCTGCTCGCTTAAGGATATCTTCAAGTTCTTGGTCATCTTCTGTCATCCAAGTTAAGCCGATACTCACATTGATATTAATATTGCCACATTCTGTGATAATATCCATTTCCGATATTTGTTTTCTAAGTCTCTCTGCTGCCAGAAGCGCTGCCTCTTTATCAATATCCAGAATAACAGCAGCAAATTCTTCACCACCAAGACGTCCAAAGATAGCATGTTCACCTAAGGAATGGACACTTAATTTCGCCATGTTTTCGAGAACAATATCCCCTACATGATGACCATAATTATCATTGACACTTTTAAAATAATCAATATCAATCATGAAGAAATTATATGGTCTGTTTTCCAATTTAGCTACATGAAACTTATCCAATGCGAGTTCCATAAAGTAGCCTCGGTTATTAGAGCCTGTAAGTGCATCGGTTCTTGCTTGGTTGCGGAGCGTATTTTCTAATAATTTATGGGATACACCTTCTTTAATGATGATACCTAATAGCAATAGCCCAGCAACAAAGAATATCACCCAGATAAGTCTCAAAAAATTATAAAGACCATCTGTAAATTCATGCTTGTCAATTAATTGAATAATACCCCAGTTATTTATTTCCAATTGATTATAGTAAACAAAATAGGGTTTTCCTTCATGGGTAATTTGCTGAAGTCTCTTTGGATATTTCCGTTTATGATCAACTTTCTCCATTAAAGACTTTTGAAAGTCATCATCCCATGACCCTGCTGGTGAGTAAATGTAATCATTGCCATAATTGACTAAGAAATTAATACCGTTTTCCCCTAAAACATAACTCTGCATGATCTCTGGTAGATTGATTAATTTCATATCTATACCAATAAACCCAATAATTTTTTCACCATCTCTTATGGTCTTAACAGCTGATAATACCTGCTGGTGTGAGCCGTAATCGTTGTAAGGCTCTGTTAAGACTGTATCCTTGGAGTTAAGGGCTTCCTCTCGCCAAGGTCTTGTT
Organism: Vallitalea pronyensis; assembly: GCF_018141445.1. NCBI lineage: Bacteria > Bacillati > Bacillota > Clostridia > Lachnospirales > Vallitaleaceae > Vallitalea > Vallitalea pronyensis. Next base: position 5,743,704 of record NZ_CP058649.1, read on the forward strand.
TTTATATCATATGTACTCAAATCGTTGTAGCTATTATAACCAAAATAAAAATTAGCTTCTTCATGTGCAATCCATAAATAGGATGATGCATACTTATTAGAAGCTGCTATTTTTTTTAGCATCCGCTGAATTTTTTTATACAGGGGGTGTTGGTACATGTCTTCTCTTGTTTTAACCTCTTGTAAATAAACGGTGATATCCTCATTGAATGCTAATAGGTCTACCGTTAATCGATTATGATCAAAATAATCAAAAATAGCATGATTAACAAGCTGTGATTGTAATGCTATTTCTTTAGATAAGTTGGTTTCGAATTTTTCATATGTTCTTTGATACATGATAATAGAAGAGATAACAAATACAACAAATATGAGTATTAAGCTTCGTAAAACCACTTTTATGTTGACATGACTTCTAATTTTCTTGGGCATATTCACCACTCCCCAACTAGTCGTTTTATACTACCCCTTATAGGTCTATAGAATCATAAGCATACTATATTTTAACATAATTAAACAGTTTTCTCAACCTTTAACAGGTAATAACACCCATTATTTTACAAGTCTAAGGGGAATATGTATCTTATTTCTCATATAAAATCCATGATAAAAAAAGATATTTTTTTATTTTTTTTACTTTTTTGGTTGACATATCGTAATATTTGAATATAATGTTATATAGATATTTATAATGCATCTTGAAACTTTTTATTCAACGTAAAAAGTTGTCAAGAAATAAAGTCGTCAAGGAGTGTTATTATGAAAAAAAATCATCGGAAAAGCCATATGGGCTGGAGTTATATCATTATCATTACTTTTTTTATACTTGGTATCATTGACCTTCGATTTGGTATTCTTGGAACCGTATGTATGGGCGCCCCTATCTATCATGCCCTTCGTGGTAGAGGTAAAGTCCATTGTTCAAAATATTGCCCAAGAGGTTCATTTTTAGGTAAATTCTTAGCTAAAATATCATTAGGTCATACTTTACCCAAATGGCTACGAACAAAAAAAGCTAAAAATATTATCCTAGCGATTATGTTAACGGTATTTACATCGGTTTTAACCTATGCTATCGTCAGCCATGGTTTTCATTTTTCCGTTATAGCTAAGGTTTTCTACCGCTTTATGCTATCATCCTTTATTGTAGGTGTTGTCATCGGTGTCGTTTTCAAACCCAGAAGCTGGTGCCAGATATGCCCTATGGGCCATGGTTCGGGATTAATTAAACAAGCTCAAGATAAGAAGAATAAGGAACAGGCATTAAAACTAAAAGGTGTGAAGACCGTATGTGATGCAAGTCAATAGCTATAAGCAGTGAAACGCATTACTTTAAAAATAAACCATACTATATGTATAAGAGATAACCTTATAGGATCTGTATAGTAGTTCTCCTAATACACATCAACTATACGTTGACATAAACTAAAACAATAAATATGCTAATAATGAACTACTCTAGGAGCCTATAACCCCTAGAGTAGTGTCATGTTGTTTTATATAAATAATAGATGTGAGAACAACCTTTTCATGGGATGCTTATAGGTTCTATTTTACAACTTCATAACCTTTATTAAGCCATCCAAGAGGTGCGTTGGCTTCCATGCCAATACCACCGTTTAATGAAACCGCATCATAACCTAATAAACGAAGTCCTGCTACTGTTTGACCTGCTGTTTGACCTGTATAACAGTAAACCACGATTGTCTTATCTTTAGGAAGGCTGGCAAATTCTTTTTCCATGCCTGCTCCCCAAGGAATATTGTTCGCACCTTTAATGTGTCCTTCAGCAAAGTGGTCGGCTTTTCTAATGGATAACAAGTAGAAGTCTTCCCCATTATCGATCATGGCCTTTAAGTTATCTTCGGATACTTTATAGTTTTTGAATGTGGTTTCTTTTACATCTGCTAAACCATTATAGTATGCCGTTAAAGCATCTTGTACTTCTTGCGGTACATCATAGGTTTCTGAACCAAATGCGTGTTCTGTCTCTTCAATCACTTCTTCATAACCTTCAACTTTTGATATACCAAAGTTAAAACCTAAGTTCACGCTTCTTGCATTGATACCTGCTAAGTTAAGGGTCATCACTGCTTGCCCCGCTGTTTGACCGGAATAACAGTAAATAAATACTTCTTTGTCTTGGGCTATTTTGGTAATGTTCTCTGCAATGGCTGGTCCCCAAGGTGCGCTATAAGCGTCTTTTACATGCCCTTTTTTATAGTCTTCTGCTGTACGGATATCCACAACAACCATATCGTCACCAGCTTTTACTTTATCCACAAAATCTTGTTGACTAATTTTATAAATATGCTTTGGCATGTTTGCAAAATGAGCATTAACACCTGCTTTAACCACACCACCTACAGTTTCATAACCTTTGTTAATCCATCCAAGAGGTGCATTAGCTTCCATACCGATGCCACCGTTTAATGAAACTGCATCATAGCCTAATAAACGAAGTCCTGCTACTGTTTGCCCTGCTGTTTGACCTGTATAACAGTAAACCACGATTGGTTTATCTTTTGGAAGGCTGGCAAATTCTTTTTCCATGCCCGCTCCCCAAGGGATATTCTTAGCACCTTCAATGTGCCCTTCAGCAAAGTGGTCTGCTTTTCTAATGGATAATAAGTAGAAGTCTTCTTGATTATCGATCATAGCCTTTAAGTTATCTTCCGATACTTTATAGTTTTTGAATGTGGTTTCCTTTACATCTGCTAAACCATTATAGTATGCGGTTAAAGCATCTTGTACTTCTTGCGGCACATCATATGTTTCTGAACCAAATGCGTGTTCTGTCTCTTCAATCACTGCTTCATAACCTTCAACTTTTGATATACCAAAGTTAAAACCTAAGTTCACACTTCTTGCATTGATACCTGCTAAGTTAAGAGTCATCACTGCTTGCCCTGCTGTTTGACCGGAATAACAGTAAATGAATACTTCTTTGTCTTGGGCTATTTTGGTGATGTTCTCTGCAATGGCTGGTCCCCAAGGTGCACTATAAGAGCCTTTCACATGACCCTTTTTATAATCTTCTGCTGTACGAATATCCACAACAACCATGTCATCGCCGGCTTTTACTTTATCAATAAAATCTTGTTGGCCAATTTTATAGATGTGTTTAGGCATGTTTGCAAAATAAGCTGTCACACCATCATCTATGGAAAAAGCTGGTTGTTCTTCTTTTTGAGCATCATCATCACTTGGTTCTTCTTTTGATGCATCTGACGTATCTGAGCCTTGTGTCAAATCCATTGAGCTTGCTGAATCGTCTTTTTTAGAACCACAACCTGCAATGGCTAATACCATTACAACCATTAATAGTAATGCTATTAACTTGTTGAATTTTTTCATGTTGTTCCCTCCATATGAAACGCTTTATAATTTTTATGAAGCATCCTGAACACTTGGTGTTTTCTTTTCTTCTTTCTCTGTTGGCATATCTCCAGCAGACCACTCTAACCATGCACCATCATACACTTTTACATCGGTGTACCCAGCTTCTTCAAGCACAAGTACTGTTTGAGTAGCGCGGAAAGATGATTTACAATAGAGAATAATGGGATCGTCTTTTTCCAATCCTAAATCTTTGTAAAATAAATACGTATCACGAGCTGATTTGAATGTACCATCACTATACAGATTTTTAGTGTGAGGGTATAAGATTGCCCCTGGTATAGCGCCTTCATCAAACTCGGCTTGACTACGAACATCCACTATTTTAACATCACTGTTATCACTTTCAGTTACTTTTATGACGTCTTCTTTGGTTGCAATCATACTAAGATTAGCATCTTTTGCTTGATACGTTGTAGCTGGTAAATCAGGCACATCTAATGTCATAGGGAGATTGGCTAATTCTAAGCCTTTTTGTCCATTATTAATGACTTTTACTTGATCGTGACCATATACCTTAAGGGCCCACCATAGACGGGATGCATAGACGCCTTTGCTGTTATCGTATATGTATAAGATGCTATCATTGGAAATGCCTTTTTCACTTAGCACTTTTTCAATCTGCTCTTTTGGAGCTAGCATACCTTTTACTGGATCAGCAATCGTCAATTCACCTGCTGTAATACATACAGCCCCTTGGAGATGACCTTTTGCATAGTCTTCTGGTGAACGGGCATCGATAACAATGACTTGACTATTATCCATACTTTCTGCAACTTCACTTGGTTCTACAATACCATCACTACCCTTATAACTTGTACTGTTACAAGCTGTAAAAAGCAAAACAAACACAATAAGCAGAGGAATGAAGACACCTCTTCTCTGTTTCGTTTCTGGCTTCATGCTTTAAAACCTCCTATATAACGCCACAAGAGCATTATTTGTTAATGATAAGTTAGTTTTCGAAAAAGATTGTTAAATAATATACAATTGGGAAATCGTTAATTTCAACAACTTTTTTCCTATAAAGCTATTATATAGTATCAACATTTACTATGGTTATAAGTTTTACTGATATAACATCTGATAGTTGAATAGACAAGTAAAGGGAAATATCCTATAAATTCATCATTTAACATGTGTGGTATGGAGATAATCGTGGTATGATATAATAGGGGCTGTCTCTTAAAAAACAATTTTGTTGGCTAGAAGTTTCTGGCAACTATAAGAGGTTAAGCTTTTCAGACCCCTAAACGTCCGTGTTTAGAGGGTCTGCGCTCCGCCGTCCATGGCTGCGCTTTACGCTTAACCTCTTATAGTTGCCTACGATATTGACGTTATTTTGCTTTTATGAGACAGCCCCAATGGAAGATGTACGGGAAAACCCATAATGCATGTAATAAGCATTATTTGTTGGTTGTTAAATATATGAAAGAAATAAGGATGAAAATCGTTATGAAAATATCAAAAAAAACATATACCTACCTTTTAGTCATCTACTTGCTTATATATGGCATCATTCAAATCACCAACTTGGATTTATTTCCTTTTGTACACTCGGATGAACCTTGGCTTAGTGGATTATCACGCCAAATGATGGCAACAAAATCCATCTATGCAACAGAAACATTTTTTGACCTGTATCCTCGATTTCCCCATAGTATAAAAATAATCTTTCACATGATGCAAATGCCTTTTATTCTGTTATTTGGGTATCAGGTCTTTTCGGTGAGGTTACTTTCTTTAATCGTTGGTTTATTGTCATTAATGCTTTTTTATAAAATATGTGTGAAAGCATTAGCTTCATATGGCTATGCTCTTGGAGCGACCCTACTATTAAGCTTAAACATACAGTTCCTCTATGCTTCCCGTTTCGCTAGACAGGAAATTGTCATGGTCTTTTTCTTCTTGCTGGCTTTTGTTCATTATATGAACCATAAGGAAAGGTGTTTGCACACGCATGATTCTGATACTTTAACCATACAGAAAAAAACAAGATCATGGTTACAGAGTATTTACCTTCGAATCAATCCACATATAGTATTAGGCATCATTATTGGTTTATCTATTGGCATACATCCCAATAGTTTCCTTGTAGCTGTGACATTTGGTATGCTTTATCTCGTAGACATTTTACGTCATAACAAAAAATTTCGTGACCTTATGCTACTGATCATGACCACCGGTATCATGGGAGGGTTATTCGTTAGCCTAAGCTTTATAGGAGACAAGGATTTTATCTTTCATTATACCCAGTATGGGGATACCCTTGGTGTCACCTCTACTCTTTTGGATAAACTCTTTGCATTACCAAAGTACTACATCAAGCTATATCAAGGTGTGAGTGGTACATATTATACACCACCCATACAACCTTATCTTATCCTATTTGCTCTCATTTTCCTAGTGGCAATTATTCACTTATTGGTCACACGTTCCTATAAAGTGGTTCTGGATTGTTTACTGTGTGTACTGGGTATTACGGTGGGTTCTATCCTTATCGGGCGGTATAATCAGACCAGCATTATTTTTATCTTCCCATTCTTTTATGTATTAGGCATGGTACTACTTAGACGATTGAAACAGATTCAAAGGTTACTCCCATGGGTTTTAATGGTCTGTATTCTCTTATCAGGGTATAGCAGTTACCGGGAAATGAAACCTTATATGACCCATGATTATCAAGATTTTTCGCAGGAGCTTTCAGTTATTCCTCCATCTGCCAAGACCCTTGGCAACCTTAATATGGAATTCTATTTTGAAAACGGTGCTTTATACGATTATCGTAATCTTGCCTATCTTAAAGAAAACCATTTGACCTTTAGCCAGTATATAGAACGCAATAGCATCGCCTATATTATCTATACCGAAGAATTGGATTATCTGCATCGGAACCCCAGTTGGCAGGTTCTGTATGGTGAAGACAATGCGTATTATGAGGATATGTTGGCATACATTGATGAATCGTGTACCTTAGTGGCCACCTTTACCAATCCAGTTTACGGTATCCGTATACCAAGGTATATGTTTGATTATGATTGGGAAATACGCATTTATAAGGTTAAGAGGTAATTTTTCGTATGCTTTAACATAACTTCCATTATCTTATTGATGGTATTTAACCGTGTAAGGCTGCGTCAAACCACCGCTCGGCTTTACCAAAAACAAAATCTTCCATGAGAACACCTATGAGAATAATGATGACCAATCCGCCATACATGCCAGCAGTATCCATGAAGACACGTTTCTGAAATATAAACCAACCTAATCCACCAAAAGGACCAATGGCTCCAAAAACCATCTCCGCACTGATTAGTCCTCGCCAAGCTCTGGACCAACCGATTTTAAGACTGGCTAGAACATGCAAGAAGCTCAGAGGCATTAACACGTAATAAAAAATCTGCCATATGTTCATCCCTAGATTTTTTCCAATCTCAATATAGGTCTTATCCACTGATTTAAAGCCTGTTTTAATATTAATGGTCATGGGCCATACAGCAGCATGAATGATGATGAGAAGAATAGCATTCTCCCCAATGCCAAACCAGATAATAACCAGTGGTAATAATGCTATTCCTGGTAAAGGATGAAGTATACCGATCAAGGTATCTAATAAGTTACTAAAATACTTATAAAAATAATCCAGAAAACTTAAAAGGATAGCAGCTATCATGGCAATAAACAGCCCTTTTAGAATGATGAGCAGGGAAAATCCAATCTGCATCAACAAATCTCCTTTAGCAAAATCATCCACCATGGACTGAAGTATTTGCCAAATTGAGGGAAATATCTGTTTAGCAAATCGATTGGTAGAATAAGTCACTTCCCATATGACAATCACCATGACAAACCATATTAAACGGTGTACATATATTCTCTTCATCCAACTACTCCCATATGACGTCTTCTAATTCATAAGTCTTATCCAAATACCCATGTCTAACCATAAAATCAATGAACTTTTCTACACCTTTGATCTCGGAGCTGTATACCATACCTTCATACTCCAGGTAGCTTTTTAATGTCTCTTTATCTAAGTCATAATGTGTCATTAATAATTCAAGGCTTTCCTCTTGGTGTTCAACCATATAGTCCATTGAGCGCTTAATGGCTTTTTGCAGCCCTTGATAGGCTTCTTGATTGTTGTCATAGAAATCCTGTGTACATGCGCCCACAATAAACGTAAAAGGACTGCCCATGGCTTCTTCACCACTTATAACCATATGATTTTGTTCTTCGGCTAACGCCATAAGCAAATAGGGCGGTGAAGTAAAATGTGCCTTCACATCCTGCTTAGCCATGAGCGCCTGAAAACCATCGGGATGTTTCATGGATACTAATTGCTGGTCGAGAGCATCTGCTTTACCTAACACCCTTTCACAGGCCATGGCCAGCAATATATGCTGAATGCTTCCTGGTTGTGGCAGGGCTATTTTATCGGTTTTTATAAAATCACTTAATGTCTTGATGCTGTTATCATTGGTAATTAACCCAAGAGGACTCTCTGATAGCCCTGTCATCATCTTCCATTCCATGCCTTTATCTAAAGCAATCAAAAAGGGAGGAATACCCATGAATCCTACGTCTAGATTATCTGCTAATACGGCTTCTCGAATAGCTGCTGTATTGGCTAACTTGACCCACTCAATGGTCTTATCTGGCAGTTCTTCTTCTAGAAAACCTTTTTCCTTCATAATCTGTATCGGTGCATAAGCTAGACCATATTGTTGAGCAATCTTAACTGTCTGGTCTGCTTTCTTTCCACATGCTGTTAAAAGCAATATTCCAACAATTAACAAGGTGTATTTTATCTTGATCATGGTGTTACCCTCCAATAGATTCTCCATAAATCTTCCTATTTATAATCATATTTTTCCCCTTGTCATCTAACATAAGCATCTGATCATAGAGCTCTTGGATATGTTCCAACAAGTTTTCTCTGCTTTCTCCAGTAACAATAACATATCCTGCTCGCTGTGACGCATTTTCTAAGTGACGAATAAGCTCCCCTTCTTTATAATTGTAATTCACATTAACGACGCCTTTTAGCTTAAGAATCTGCTCCCGGTCTGTAAGGTAATGAATTTTACCAGCTTCTGCAAAAAACAACTGTACCGATAGATGCTGTGTATTGCTATCCATGTGATACCGATCAAGAGGTGCATAGTCAATGGTTTTACCCATGGTGCCATCAATCACCATTTTTAAGAGGTCAACCCCTGTAATATAAGGGATAAACTCATCTTCATAGGCGCCTCCAATACGACAAGCAATCTCATTAACCTTAATGCCCTCATTTCCAACAAATAGCTGAAAGTAAATGGGACCTTCCATGATGTTAAACACGTCCACAATACGGTTAGTTAACGCCGTGAATTCGTCCTTATATGCCGCATAATGCTTGGATGGAAATTCATGGGATGTGCATATACCAATATGTTTATCATCTTCAAAAGTGACACGGTCTGTAATGGTTAATATGTTAGCCTGTCCATGCTTTACCCATCCGCTGATGGTAATCTCATCGTTTTTATAGTAGCTTTCAACCAATATACTCTCTTCTCTAGAATGTTGAATCACCTGATGAAAATGCTGACGTACCTCTTGAATGGTGTGACATTTATAGATACCCCTCTGCCCTTGGGAATCTAGGGGTTTCACAACAACAGGAAAAGCCAAGCCTTCTAAGGCCTCATCTGTAAAATCTTCTGTAATAAACCGATAATCCGGTGTAGGAATATCCGCTTGTGAAAAAGTTTCTTTCATAGGGCGCTTATTGGTCACCTTGTAGGCTGAATCCACACTTAAAAAATGGGGTAAATGAAGGGCTGCAGCCACCCGATTAACCACATAAACCGGCTGATCCGTTCCTGTGGTCATAATACCATCTATCGCACATGATTGGGCTACTTTTAGCGTAGCTTCAACATCAAAGGTGCTGGCTAATCCGCTTTCATTGGCAATCTGCTTACCAGGGGAATGGGTGTTGTAATCTGATGCTACAACATGATAACCCATTTCCATAGAGCGCCTTATAGCATTAAGTTGAGCACCTGATGCACCTAAAATCATTAATTTCATTATCATTTTCCTTCCAACATCAACATCCTTGTCACCCTGACATGCTTCTTACTATTATATCATAAGCTATTGTCGTGTGATACGGCAAGCTGTCAGTATGAACATAAACACCTATTAACTGTGAAGTAGCTTTTTATGAGTGTTACATCATTTGAAATCATTAATCATTTCATCCACAATGTATTGGGGCTTCTGTTGACGAAGTCGTCTAAAAAAAGGTACCTGTCCATAATAGATTACCACATGGAGCAATAGATGGATTAACTTTTTTAAGGTATAATTGGACTGGCCATAGACACGGTCATAATACCTTACTTTTTTATTACCAATATTATTTGTATGCTTTAAGATGGTAGCTGATAAATAGACATGGGATACGGTTTCTTTTTTTATTTTTTCCACAATATCTTTATTCATGATCCGATAAGAGGTTAATTTGATATCTTTGGGCTTGCCTAAAAGGGTTCTAAAAATAAATTCTTTCAATTGTGTACCCCTATGCCGATACTGCTTTTTACTGTTTTCATAAGGAATCCCGTAGACCACATCATAGCCTTGTTTCAGCATATTTAATAATAAGATGATATCCTCAGGGTCCTGTTGACAATCATCATCCATGGTGACCACATAATCCCCTTTGGCATAACGTAGACCACAGAGTAATGCATTCTGCTGTCCATAGTTTTCTTTTAGCCTTATGCTGGTAATCTGTTGATGGGTTTTTGATAAAACCAGCATCTTTTGATAACTCTGGTCATGACTTCTATCATCTACCAGTACAATTTCAAAAGCCTGTTCGTGGTCTGTCATGACTTTGATAATATTTTGACATAGTTTGGTAATGGTTTTTTCACTGTTATATACAGGAATAACGATTGATATCATCCGGCATATCCTCTCTATGATCAAGTGCATCCAGTACTTCCCTTACAGCAGTTTTTATATGGTGTTGCGTTGCTTCTGTCATACCTGGATAAAGGGGTAAACGTACTAACTGTTGATGTAGTGCTATCTCTAATTTGAAATCATCTGGTTGATAACCCAGTGATTGGCCCATTTGACTTGCGTGTAATGGTACAAAATGGGTATAGGCCGGTATGCCCTTTTCTTTCAAATGTTCTATAAAAAATGTAGCATAGGTGGGCTTTTTAAAGATGATATAAAAAATATGTGCATTGGATTCACCAAATGCATTACCTGTAGCATAATGGGCAATTTTATCGGAATGAATCTCTTCTAGTAACTTTTGATAAGCATTAAACACCTTGCTTCTAAGGGCTTGTATAACATCTGCTTGCTCCAGTTGTGCATAGAGATAAGCCATTAATATGTCTGATGGGCAGAAGCTGGACCCTATATCCACCCATTGATAGAAATCCACTTCACCTAGGCAGTAATCCTGACGGTTGGTTCCTTTTTGACGTATATATTCTGCTCTTTTGATGACATCTGGAGCAAGGGTATTAATAGCTAATGCCCCACCTTCCCCAGCTGATATGTTCTTCGTCTCATGAAAACTATAACAGCCAAAGTGACCAATGGTTCCTAGAGCTCGTCCTTTATAGGTACTCAAAAAGCCTTGAGCAGCATCTTCAATCACATAGAGGTTATGTTGTCTAGCTATTCCCATAATGGTATCCATATCACAGGCGTTACCGCCATAATGCACCACCATGATGGCTTTTGTCTTGGGGGTTATTTTCTCTTCTATACGGCTAACATCCATACAACAATCATCACGACTCACTTCTGTAAATACCACTTTTCCTTTCTGCAGCAACACACTATTCGCTGTTGAAGGAAAGGTATAAGAGGGCATAATCACTTCATCTTCTTCTTGAAGACCAATCAAATGCAACGCCATTTCCATTGCATGGGTACAAGAAGTGGTCATTAAGACATGATGTGCGTTCAACCTCTTTTTTAATAAGCTTTGACACTTATAGGTATAGTTACCATCACCACTTGTTTTACCACTCTCTATCACGTGTTTTATATAGTCTAATGCTTGACCTGCCTTGTAAGGTTCATGAAAAGATATCGTCATGTTGCTTGTCACCTCTGTCATTATTATTTAGGTATGGGAATTATTTTGGTGGTCATCACTTGGTTATTACTGTTGTAAAGTTCTTAAAAAACTCTCATTAATTACCACCTTATTGGTATATTTAGATTTTTCATGTTATGTGGTATAATCTCATTATACATGTTACACATGAAGGAGTGAATCCCATGGAAAAAATAGACTGTTTTGGCGATTATTGCCCCATTCCATTATTAAAAGCGAAAAAAGAACTGCAACAGATCGCCTCTGGAGAATCGTTTATGCTGGTGACAGACCATAGCTGTGTGATTGAATCTCTCAAAGATTACTTTGGTAAGTCCGATTGTTCTTATATCTGCGACGAGGTCATCAATGGTGTATGGGAAATCACCGTTACAAAGCCTTAGCAAAAGCTTTTTGGACCAATTTCAATAAAATACTCAATGGATTCTTTTCTTGCTTTGGATAACTGACCCAGCTTTTTACTGATTAAATACAAGTCGTAATCAAGGCTCACATCTTCAATATCAATGACCTTAACGGTTTTTTCGTAGAGCTCATGTTTAATGGATTCATAGGGCACAAAGGCTAGACCGTAGCCGTTGCTTACTGCCAATTTTACAGCTCCATCTGTTGTTGCATTGAAAATAATATTCAGATCATCTACTTTTTTATCGATGGTCTTAAGAGCTTCTTCTAGGTTTTTATGAATGTTGTTATTACTGTTACACATAATCATATCATAATGTAATAAGTCTTCTAATTTTATCTTTTGTGGAATATTATATTTACCAGGAGCAATAAGGACAATTTTTTCTTTACCCATAGGATACGTAAACAGATTATGTTCAGGGTCTAGGGCGTCATTAATAATACCAAAGTCACATATATCGTTTTGCACGTCCGTGATGGTATCTTCCCTAGTACTTGCTATGAGTTCGTATTGGTGATTGGGATATTTTTTCTTAATTTTATAAATAACACATGGTAACGAATAGGTAACCAAAGACCATGTCCCATTAATTCTCACTTTATTATGCTGTTTCACAGTGGTCTCCAGTTCTTCCACCATGGTTTCATAGTTTCTGATAATGTTGTTGGAATATTTTAGTACGATTTCTCCCAATTCCGTAAGGGCAACCCCTTTGTTGCTTCGATTTAAGAGTTTATAGCCAAAGTCTTCTTCTAGTTTCTGTATGAGTTGACTGAGTGCTGACTGAGAAATATAGGATTTCTTTGCAACTTTTGAAATGCTTTTTTCCGATGCAACTTCTCTAAAATACTTTAAGGACTCTAAATGCATATGATCCCTCCATCACTTTGTTATCATTTTAACTAATAACTATATGCTTTACTATAAAACACACAACAAAAATTTGCAATAAGATTATCCATGTTCAAACCATGGTAGTTACTGGTACCTTTTTACCATGTTTTTAAGGGAATCCCTCATTCCTATTGCATTTCCATTACCTTCAAAAGGTATAAAATCTTCACTTGTATTGTAATATATTCTATTTTAACATAGTTGGACATAATAATTAACCTCTATGCTATCAAAATTATTAATACTGTATTAGTAAAGTGCATATTACATGTGAAAATATTTATGCTATTATAGGAATTGGGAAATTGTTAAAAACGCAACAATCTTATTTCATAAAACAATTATAAGGAGTGTTTACCATGAGCGCAAATGGAACAGCTTCTTCTATTCAAAGAAGTCCTTCTTCTTCTCGTGCAAGAGCAAGGAGAAAACCAAAGAAAAATCAGATACCTGTTGGTATTCTTGTTTTAATTGTTATTGCCGTTATTGGTGTACTGTTAAGTTTACAAACCAATAATACATTTTTATTTTGGATGACTGGGATTGCATTTGGTTTTATTTTACAAAAAGCTAGATTTTGTTTTACAGCTTCTATGCGAGACCCCTACCTAACAGGTAGTACATCCATTACACGAGCTGTTTTAATAGCTTTTGCTATTACAACCATTGGTTTTACAGCTATTAAATACGGTGCTTTTAGAAGCGGTCTGCCTATTCCAGGTATGGGGTATGTAGCACCCATTAGTTTAGCAACTGTCATTGGCGCCTTTCTTTTTGGAATCGGTATGGTCATTGCAGGCGGTTGTGCTTCTGGGACGCTTATGCGTGTTGGTGAAGGTTTCTGGATGCAATTAATTGCACTTTCCTTCTTCGTCATTGGTTCACTATTAGGTGCGAATCATTTTGGTTTTTGGAAAGAATTCTTTATCAGCAAAGGTCCTCGTATTTTCTTACCAGACGTGTTTGGTTGGTTTGGTGCTGTTGTGGTGCAGTTATTGGTGATTTTATTCCTTTACATAGCTGCCGTAAAATATGAAAGAGCGAAAACCAATCAGTAATGTTTATTGCAACACTTATGTCATATATAACGAATAAAAATAAATCTCAATGAGGAGGAAGCATATTATGAATGAAGTTGTTATCGATTGTTTAGGCGAAGCTTGCCCAGTACCTTTAGTAAAGGCTCAAAATAAATTAAAAGAAATGGCTGTTGGAGATGTCCTTATTGTACAAATCGACCACAGCTGTGCCATGAAAAACGTTCCAGAGTGGGCACGTAAAGATGGTCATAATGTAGAAGTTGAAGAAGTAGATGACGGTGAGTGGGAAGTTATCATCGAAAAAACTCACTAATCAACGTATCTTATCCTATATCCATGTATGGTTATCATAGTCATACATCATGTTATTATCATAAAAACAATACAGGAGGAAACATATTATGAATGAAGTTGTTATCGATTGTCTAGGTGAAGCTTGTCCAGTGCCTTTAGTAAAGGCTCAAAATAAATTAAAAGAAATGGCTGTTGGGGATGTACTCATTGTACAAATCGACCATAGCTGTGCCATGAAAAACGTTCCAGAGTGGGCCCGTAAAGATGGTCACAATGTGGAAGTTGAAGAAGTAGATGACGGTGAGTGGGAAGTTATCATTGAAAAAACCCACTAATAAATGGCTCATTATTATGTGAGCTGCACGCATTTATAAAATAAGAAAACAAAGCCTTATACGGAGGTGTCATTTTGAGTGCTTTTAAAGAATACTTTGTAAAAGTAAGTAAGAATGAATTCTATAAAAAATGGTTGAAAGATGCTTGGCCATACCTAACAGGTGCTATTTTACTTTCATTATTCCAAATCGTAACCTTAGCGACCACAGGTAACCCATGGGGTGTATCCGGTGTCTTTGCTAACTGGGGTGCTTGGCTCTATGAAGCTGTTGGTGGCAGCGTTGATAAATGGTACTATTTCAGTAGTGATGGTGCTCAAGCAACACTAAATAACGGGTTTTTAAATGACCCAGGTACCATGCGTAATGTTGGTATTATCTTTGGTGCATTATTGGCTACACTACTTGCATCACAATTTAAATTCAAAAAAATCAAATCTAAAAAACAAGTGATTGCAGCCATCATAGGTGGTCTGCTAATGGGTTATGGTGCGCGTATTGCCGCTGGCTGTAACATTGGTGCCTTATTCAGCGGTATTGCTTCACTTTCCTTATCTGGATGGGTATTTGCCATTGCTATGTTTTTTGGAGCTGTTGTTGGTAGTAAATTACTTGTTAAGTTTTTCATGTAGTAAGCTACATAAAAACTTAGCTTTCGATAAACAGATATAAAATGGAGGATTGGTCATGCCAAGAGAGAAACGGGTAGAGAATTATGATGTTGTTGTTATTGGCGGTGGCGCAGCAGGTCTTACGGCTGCCATCTATTCTGCAAGAGCTCGATTAAGCACACTTTTAATTGAAAAAGCTCTAGTGGGTGGTCTCGCTACTTACACCAATGAAGTTGAAAATTATCCTGGCTTCCCTAATAGCCCAAAAGGTGAAGACATTACAAATCAAATGAAGAAACAAGCTGAAAAAATGGGCGTAAAATTCAAGTTAACCGACGTAAAAAGTGTTGACCTTGAAGGTGATGAAAAGGTTGTTGAAACGTTTAGAAATAAATTTATCGCCAAATCAGTTATTTTAGCAACAGGTGGTCGTCCAAGAATTACCAAAGCAAAAAATGAAGAAGATTACCTCTTTGACAAAGGTATTTCCTTCTGTGCAACATGTGATGCCGCAGCAAATACTGATAAAGTGGTTGTGGTGATTGGTAGTGGTGATGCAGCCATTGAAGAAGGTATGTTCTTAACCAAGTTTGCCAGTAAAGTGATTGTGTCCGTTATGCATAATGAAGGCATCATGGATTGTAATGAGATTGCTAAAGAAGCGGCTCTTAAAAATCCTAAAATGGAATTTATCTGGAATACGGTTGTGGATTCCTTTGAAGGAGAAGATCATCTGGATACGGTTATGCTGAAGAATCTTAAAACAGGTGAATTAATACCTGTTTCATGTGATAATTGCTTTGAATTCATTGGGTACATTCCCAATACAGAGATTTTCAAAGATCAGATCAATTTAACAAAGCAAGGCTATATTTTAACCGATGAGAAAATGAAAACCAACATTGATGGTGTTTTTGCTTGTGGTGATGTGCGAGAAAAATGGTTAAAACAAGTGGCTACAGCTGTAGGTGATGGTGCGATTGCTGGTTATGCCGCTGAAAAATACATTGCTGAACATGAGACATTTGAATGTGTCATTATGCAGGATGAAAAACCTGGCTTGAACTACATTTACAATGCTATTGATGCCTCATCCCGAGAATTTTTAGGAGAAATTGAAAAGATTGAAGCTTTCTTTGGTGATAAGATTGCTGTTAATCGCGTGGATGTTTATAAATCAACAGGTATCTCAGACTGTTTAGATATAACTGAATTCCCAGCTGTCGTGATTACAAAAGATGGTGCTATCTATGAGAAACATATTAAAGACTTTACAGAAGACACCCTTGTACAGGCACTTAACAGCGCATTAAGCGCTTCCTAACGTTAACCATTTAACCATCCCAATAAATATATGGTAATAGTAGTATATAGGATTTGTTTACGGGTCAGGATACATACATTGACTTCGTCATACAATCCTAATACTACTTTTTTTTATGTGGATGGACATGATGCTTCTAAAGTATAGACATCTGAATAGATGTGAACAGAATCTGTTGGATTGATGGTATGGATCAATTCCTTTTCAATGTCTGAAATCCCTTCATAAAAAATAGACTGTAATGGCAGTGAGCAAACATGCGTACGTTCATTTTCTTTGAATCCATGATCTCTAAATTCTTTTCTTATGTGTTCAAGCAGATAATTCTTCTTCAAATCCCATTGGTTTACCCATGCCGTTTTGGTATGTGGCTTGATGGTACAATAATATGTGTAATAAGTACCCTGAGGGTGTAAATAGGTTTTCCACAAATGAAGATCTCGATAATGTGTATGTAAAGCTAATACATCCGTATAAAACAAGTCAATCATAAGATCAGCTATATGGTGTTTTAAAGGTAGTTTTTCCCTATCACCATAAATAAAAATAACATGATGTCTATGCTCCATAACATCTATATGTTGCTTTATGTACTTTAAATAATGGTAACGATGGTCAAGGATAATATAATAAGCATCTTGGTCTAAGTTTTCCACGATATTTTTAAGGATTTTGTAAGGGCTAATCCCCATACTTACGATTACTTTTTTATGCTTAATATGCTCAAGTAAGCATTGATTGGTGACTATTTGCATTTGATTCATTATTTTATGGTAACCACTATCTTGATTTTGATAATAGTCGCCTAGATGCTGCTGCATGTTGTCTATGATGTTTGTATGGTTTTCTTCAGTGACATCTTCCAAGGGCTGTGTGATGATGATGCCATCCTTTATTTGCATAGCATAACCACATGAACATTGTAGAGCACCATGATGGATATAAGGTGTTTTATCCTTCTCAATTGTATCCCATGACTTACCGCAATGGGGACAAACTAAATTGTGAATAAAATTAACAGGTATACCTATGGAATTCACTTCTGTTACATCCACTTGTTTTACCTTATCTATTTTTTCTTGTAAGCTATTATAGCAACTCTCAAGTTGATGAATTTCCTCTTTGATAACTTGTTGCTTATCCATAAGAAGATCTAAAACATACTTTTGATTGGCTTGGTTAATGTTGAAGAATGCATTCTTAATATGCAACAGTTGACCAATTTCATCCAGTGTAAAATTTAAACGTTTATAGCGTAGTATTTCTTTCATGACGTCTATATTATCCTCTAGAAAATAATACTTGTGGTTTCTTTTCTGAGGCAGTAAAAGACCTATATTTATATAATAGCGTACCGTGTCGGCAGATACACCAAGTTTCTTTGAGAATTCTCCTATGTACATTTTGTATCCTCCAATTATGCAAAATAGCATCCTACTCTTTTATATCATGTATGCATATCTAGAATTCACTAGTCATACTTGTATAATTATACCCATAATTACAGCAAAAGAACAAGGGTTCATATAAGGTTATGTTTATCTACGATAGAAAGTTTATATTTCTTGTTGACATGAAGTTAACTTCACTACCTATAATAAATAAAACTTTTTATAGAAGGAGGCCGTATCATGAGATTATTTGAAATATGTACGCTTATTTTCATAGGTTTATCACTGATGAACTTTTTTCTAGCAAAAAAAGAAAGAGTAACATGGCAATTACCTTCTGTCACCCTACTCTTTTGCTTACTGAGTGTTGTCATTGAAGGTTATCGTATGCAGATGTTACCAGCATATATTTTTGCAGGTGTTGTGATGGGTATGTACTTTTTACCAGCTGCAAAAAAAGCCTTTAATAAAAGTAAAAAACTAAAATATACATGGATGGTTGTGATGGTGGTTCTTTTGATTGTTTCTCTCTTACCCCCACTCTGCATACCTGTTTTCACCATGCCTAAGCCTACAGGTTCATATGCCATTGGAACAACGTTATTGCATTTTATAGATACCTCTCGCCTTGAAACACTGACGGATGAACCATCAGATTATCGGGAGCTTTCTGTACAAGTATGGTATCCTGCTGAAACAGTTGATGGCCAGAAACCGGTGAAATATTATCCGAATAAAGAATTAGCTGGGACATTACAGCACATAATACCAATGCCCTTTGGTCACAACTATCTAACCCTTATTGATACACATAGTTATCAGGATGCTCCTATCAGTAGGCAAGAAGATAAATATCCTGTGATACTATTTTCTCACGGGTATACAGGTAATACAAGACAAAACACCATTCAGATGGAAGAACTTGCAAGTCATGGTTATATTGTTTTCAGTATTGGTCATACCTACGAAGCCGTTTCTGTGGAATTTCCTCATAATCAGATTATACCCTTAAGCAAAAAACACACGGATTTATTCTATGGAGAATTAAGCAGCTTCATGGACAAAGAGATTATTGATAAACATGGGGAAGCATTTGGCTTTCGTTCATTACTTGATAACGGTATCATTAGTCATGAGCGCATTGACATATGGACGAATGACACCCTTTTCATTACCAATGAGCTTGAAAAATTAAATAGAGGTGATATAAAGAATATGTTCCAACATAAACTAGATATGGATAGACTGGGTATCTTTGGGCATTCTTTTGGAGGGGCTACTGCTGGTAAAACCCTCGTCATGGATAAACGCTTTAAAGCAGGTATTAATATGGATGGTGGACAGTTTGGTGATATAAGGGAACATGTCATTTCGCAACCTTTTATGCTTATGCATACCCCCTTCAGTAGTGAGACCCTCCTTGTAGGTTATCACCCAGACCAACCCATGTATAATGTGAGGATTGTTGGTACACAACACTATAGTTTTACGGATATATCTATCCATTCGCCAATTTACAAGTGGATGGGCATTCTTGGTGATACCAATGGCTATCATATGCAAACCATCATGAATGACTGTATTCTTTCATTTTTTAATAAACATCTTAAAGGAGAACATGCACCACTTTTGGAAAACCATAATCCTTATGAAGAAGTACATATAGAATATAGATAAAAACTATTGTACCACAATTTAAGCAAGGTACTGAAGTATTTCCCGAGAAATAAAGCTATGAACCAAGGGACTCATGTGGCGTCTTCCGAAGCAAGTAGTTTCTGATAGGAAGTATCCTTGATGCATATGAAAACGCTTTTATTTCATATGCTATATTCAGAGAAATAGCCTATAAGATAAAAAATAAGGGATTATGCATGACGCATAATGCCCTTATCTTTTATAAAATCTCCAAATTAGCTAAGCTTTAAGTTCTAATACAACGGGACAATGGTCAGAACCCATCACTTCCGATAGAATGCTTGCTCCTTCTAGTTTATCTTCAAGTTTTTTAGACACTTGGAAATAATCAAGACGCCATCCCACATTTCTATCTCGGGCCTTACCTATGTACGACCACCAACTATAAGCCCCTTCTAGGTCCGGATAGAAATAACGAAACGAATCAATATAACCTGCTTCTAATAGATTGGTCATTTGATTCCGTTCTTCCATGGTAAATCCCGCATTTTTTTTGTTGGACTTGGGATTTTTTATATCAATTTCTTCATGAGCCACATTCATATCACCACAAATAATCACAGGCTTCTTGTCTTCTAGACCTAATATATAAGCTCTAAAATCGTCCTCCCACTTCATACGGTAATCAAGCCTTGCTAATCCTCTTTGGCTGTTAGGGGTATAGACTGTCACCAAATAGAAAGCATCATATTCTGCTGTAATAACGCGTCCTTCATGATCATGCTCATCAATACCAATATCATAGGTAACCTGAATAGGCTCTTCTTTTGTCAAGATAGCTGTCCCTGAATAACCTTTTTTATCGGCATAGTTAAAATACTGATGGTACCCATCCAATTCTAATTCAATTTGTCCTTCAGAGATTTTGGTTTCTTGCAGACACATAATATACGCATCTGCATCGTTAAAGAAGTCTAAGAAACCCTTTCTGACACAGGCTCTTATACCGTTTACATTCCAAGATATGAGTTTCATATGTTCTCCCTTTCTAAGCTATTTTTCTATGTTCCTTACAACTTTTCCATACAAAAAATAACACACCACTACCATAATATCATTTTAAATGAACCCCCACCATGTGTCAATGCTACAACATGTGACATTTCTCTATAATTTTTCCATCCCCATGACAAGGGGACGTTTCGTTTGTCATATTTCCTTCATGACACGGGGACGTTTCGCTTGTCATATTCGCTTGACAAAGAGTGACATGATTATCTTTTGTTTGACATATTTTCATGACACGGGGACGTTTCGCTTGTCATATTTGCTTGACAAAGAGTGACATGTTTATCTTTTGTTTGACATATTTTAACAATCATGTTACATTTTTAATAGGTGATGAATAATGTCAAGAGAAAAACGTAGAAAAAGTAAAACGGGTATCTATCATATTATGTTACGCGGAATAGACCAACGTCATATTTTTATCGACGATGATGATCGTACTAAATTTTTAAAAACCCTTATGAAAGCTAAAGAATCAGGGGGATTTTCTTTATATGCTTATTGTCTTATGGATAATCACGTGCACCTTTTAATCAAAGAAAATGAAGAAATTGGCACCAGTATTAAGCGTATAACAGTTAGTTATGTACAATGGCACAACAATAAATATGGTAGAACAGGCCATCTATTCCAAAACAGATACACAAGCGAAGTGGTTGAAAGTGAAGCATATTTTCTTGTCGTGCTTCGATATATTCATCAAAACCCTATGAAAGCAATGTCTCTCCAAACCCTATCACAATATGCATGGAGTAGCTATAATCTGTATATTGATGCTTATGATAGCAAAAGTGTAGCCATAGAAACAGACATTACTAGACAGTATTTTATGAATAAAAAGAGTTTCAAGACCTATATGCTTCAGCCTAATAACGATACATGTTTAGACTTTAATCAAAAAATAAGATACACAGACAAAGAAATCATTGAATTACTAAAAAATCGTTATGCGTTAAATGAAGTAAGTCATTTGCCAAAAAGCGACAGAGATAAGATAATTGTTGATATAAAAAAAGAAGCAGATGTCAGCATACGACAATTGAGTAGAATTCTTGGTATCGGAAGGGGCATTATTGAAAAAGCTTACAAAAAGACATCAAGTTAAACATCTCTTTTAATGTACTAATCATTTTAGAAAAATTGATTAACGAGAAATATGACAGACGAAACGTCCCCTTGTCATATTTCTTGTTGGAGCCAAGTTAGCATTATTTTAAAACTTGAGCGAGCCATTTCCTTGTTTCTGTGGATATAGTAATCCCGATAGATGCCATTTGAAAAGCTATTTAAGGCACTGCCTATTTGGGTTGCTCTTTCATTTGATAATCCTTGGGCTACAAGAAGTTTTATAATATAGTCCCTACTCATGTAATAAAGATTCAAGTATCTTTTTTTCATTACAGTAGGTGCATTAGGCGATTCTGCAAGTAAAATTAACTGAATCCAAAGCTTTTTACTCTCGATGTCATAGATGTCACTGCCTAAATCGGATATTAACTCCCGCACCGATTCAATTGGGCTATTGATTAATTGCCCTGGCCAGCTGTTCTCTGCATAATGAATATAGGATTCAACGGAGTGTTCCAATAACGCATCAAGTAAACCATCTCTATTATTAAAATAGCGAACTAATGTCATAGGTGATACACCTGCAACCTTTGCTGCACCTCTAAAACTGAACTCTAATAATCCAACCTCTTCTAGATAATTGGATATAACTTTTAAAAACTCCAAACGTCTTTTATCTTCTCCATATCTACTCAAATATGCTCCTCCAATCTATTATCTGGTAACATTGTCACTGTAACAATGCTAACACACTATATGTTTTCCGTCAAATGACAAGGGGACGTTTCGTTTGTCATGTTTTAAATAAAGTCAAGTCAACCATTACGTTAATGAATCAACTAATAGTTATAGGATTAATTAAGAGAAAAAGTTACTGCTCTCTATATAGTAATACCAAAATAATACCTAGAATAAATTGATACATGTATTAACATAATAGGTTAAAGACAGTATTTGAAATGCTAGAGTAAAAATATGACAAACGAAACGTCCCCTTGTCATATACATTACGTCAACTAATAGTTATTGGATTAATTAAAAATCATAAAGAAGAAATAGTTACCGTTCACTATATAGTAATACAAAGTAATACCTAGAATAAGTAAATGCATGTATTAACATAATAGGTTAAAGACAGTACTTGAAATGCTATAGAGTAAAAATATGACAAACGAAACGTCCCCTTGTCATAAAAAAAGAGAATCGTGGTGGTTAGACAGGATTCTCTTTTTTATGGTTGGATTTTTTATGTTACTGGTCGTTATATATAAAACCACAAAAATAGGAATTTGTCAACAACTTTATAAATTATGGGTATTTTTTAAATATTTTCTACTGATTGCTAGGCTGTCAAAGGCATCCACTTCGCCAGAGTCTCGTTCAACTGCGGCATACTTAACACCGGCTTTTTGACAGGCTTCTATGATTTTATTCCAGTTTAAGTTGCCAGAGCCGACTTCGGCAAAAATGGCTTTATCATTGACTATACCAAAGTCCTTAAAATGAACCACATCCACTTTGCCTGCCAGCTGGTTAATAAGCTCTACAGGGTTAGCTCCTCCAGCCTGTACCCAATAGGTATCCAGTAAGAACTGTACATAGTCATTAAACCCTTCTGCCAGTATAGCTAATCCTGTTTTACCGTCATAGCGTTCAAATTCAAAACGATGGTTATGATAGACAAAGGTTAAGCCATGCTTCGCCAATTCGCTTCCAATGCTATTTGCCCATGTGGCAAAATGGCTATAGCCTTCTTTATTGCGATATGTTGTTGGCATTGAGCCAATACCTATGTAATTACAGCCCCACAGTTTGTGGTAGTTAATGAGGCTATCAAGTTCTTGATCCAGTTGTTCATAACTCATGTGTGTAACGCATATTGTCAGATTATATTCCTTTAATAATGATGCCACATAGTCTGCTTTCTCTTGATCCATATAACCTGCACCTGAAAGTTGTATATAATCATAGCCCATTTCCTTGACCTTTTTAAAGGTCATGCGCATATCTTCTTTGTTGCCAAGATATTGATGAACAGAATATAATTGTGCTGCTATTTTCATCTGCTTTTCCTCCTTGATTTCTTTATGGATATCATCTATAAAATATTACCCTAATCAACAAGACTATTTATTCCTGCCTACTTAGGCAATTTAAAAAGTGCCATCCACATCTAACGTGACCTTTTTAGCTTCTTTAACAAACTTAGAATCTTGAATACGTTGCTGTAATTTCTCATAATAGAGGTCCTCATCCATTGGTAAATCAACCCAACCATCAATCCAACTCGAGAGATGCATCGCATTAGATAAGGTTAGACCGTGAATACCTTCTACCCCTGGTGCAAGTAATGTTGTCCCCTTTAAGATGGCATCTGTAAAATTAATCAGGATACCTACATGGTCTTCAACAATTTTCTTAGCAGGAGGTATCTCACATTTCCAACACTCTGGTTCACCAAACCCACCTGTGAAAGTTTCATTGAATTCCCTCTCGGGTACTCTTAATCGCCAGAAAGTAACCTTATTGTCTTCAATGACAATCTTTCCACGATCACCAGTAATTTCTAATCGATTGGTACCTGGGGTATCACTTGTGGATGTAATGAACACGCCTGTAGCACCATTATCATACTCCATATAGGCAGTGACATCATCTTCCACTTCAATATCATGCATCTTACCAAACTGGCAGAAAGCACGAACCCTTTTGGGCATACCACATATCCATTGCCATAAATCTAGTTGATGAGGGTCTTGATTTAATAGAACCCCTCCACCTTCACCAGCCCAAGTGGCACGCCAGCCACCAGAATCGTAATAACTCTGAGAGCGATACCAATTGGTAATAATCCAGTTGACACGTCGAATCTCACCTAACTCACCGCTGTCTACCAACTCTTTCACCTTACGGTAAAACCCTTTGGTTCGCTGATTGTACATGATGCCAAACACCCGATCACTTGCCTCAGCTACCTCATTCATTTCACGAACAGCTTTTGTATAAACGCCTGCTGGCTTTTCAATCAGTACATGCTTTCCTGCTTTTATGGCATCAATAGCTATAACTGGATGGTCATAATGAGGAGTTGCAACAAAAACAGCATCAATGTTATCATCTTTTAACATCTCATGATAATCACTGTATCGTATAATGTCCTCATACAAGTCTTTACATTTCTCTAATTTTGCAGGATCATTGTCACATACTGCGTAAACTTCTGCTCCTGGTACGTTATCATGATATAAATTAGACGTATGTGCCGTCCCCATGTTACCAAACCCAATGATGCAAAAACGAACTTTTTTACCCATGTCATATCCTCCATTATTTTCATGTATCCCTTATATGTACAAACAGCTAGCCTTATACTCTTTCTAATAATTCTTTTAAAGCTGTAACAGCTACACCAAATTTCCCTGGTCCACTCTCATCCATGGCTTCTTCAACTTGATTATTTTCAAGTTCTGCAAACCCCTTAAAATTACCTAAATGAGGCTCTAATGATAAAAATCCTTGAAATCCTCTTTCTTTAGCTTCACGAAGAATAACTTCTACCTGTCCATCACCATAGCCTGCTGGAACAACCTTATGGCCTGCGTATAAGGCATCTTTTATATGGAAATAGACCACATCATCTTTTAATAATGCATAGGCCTGAAGGGTATCCACATCACATTGTACAAAATTAGCAAAGTCAAAGATTAATTTAAACTGGTCACTACCAAGAGCCTTCACTAACGTATAACAACGTTCTGCTGTATCCCCATAGATGTCTTTCTCATTTTCATGTAATAAAACAATGTCTGTACCTTTTGCAGCATCTAAAAAAGCTTGCCATCTAGCAATAACCTCATCCTTATATTGATCAGCCTCTTCACCTTCTGGTATAAAGAAACTAAACATACGGATGTATGTTGTCTCGAAAATTTTTGCCAATGCTAAGACATGTTTAAATAAAGCTAAATGAGGTTCAAAGTCATCTGTAATCTTAATCTTGCCAAGTGGTGACCCTATTGCTGATAAATGAATGCCTCTGGCATCTAATTCACCCTTTACAGCTCTCGCCTCTTCTAAAGTTAGATCCGCTACATTCTTATCATTTACACCCCGCATCTCCATATATTCCATATCATGGGATGCTAATACCTCTAATTGTCCTTCTAGCTCATTGGATGCTTCATCTGAAAAACCTGATAGTATAAATTGACTCATCATGATCTCCTCCTTGGATTTTTATACATATTATGCTGTCTTATATATTATTTATATATTGCATATATTGTTTAGTGTTTAAAATAGTAGTCCTCTCCAGTCTTACTGGACTGATAGATGCCTTGAACGATTTCCAAGGTCTTTAAACCTTCTGAGATATCTGTAGCTATTTTGTCCCCCTTCACAATAGCCTCATAAGCCTTCTTAATCAATAATCCATGACTATTACCCCAGTAGGATTTTCCATTTCTTACTTTTTCATCATGTATGATCTGTCTATAACCTTGGCCTTTGTCTAACCATAATCCATTATCCATCAACCTGAGCTTAGCTTTTTCTCCCAGAATTTCCATTTCAATTGCTGAATTGTCCACATAATTATTGGTGCCATAAAAAATACCAACAGCTCCACTGTCATAGGTAATGGTAGCCTCTGCTGTATCGTCTACTTCAATGTAATCTTCTAATAAGCGTGTATCCATATGACCTTTTATTTTCTTCATAGGACCACCTAGCCATCGCATAAGGTCCAGGACATGTATGGCTTGGTTAATGAGTAGTCCCCCTCCTTCTGTTTTCCATTTTCCCCGCCAATCTGCCTGCTCATAATAAGCACTATCCCGTGACCATGTTACAACAGCTTTTATGCCTTTAATAGCACCTAATTGATCTGAATTAATCAAGTGCTTTGCTTCTATTGAAGAAGGATTCAAGCGGTTCTGAAACACGGTAGCCACTTGCCTATGATGTCTTTTGGCTAATCGCTCCAGATCCCTTGCATCTTCAACATGAATGGTAACGGGTTTCTCCAGTACCACATGTTTACCTGCTTCAATTGCTTTCTTTGTCATAGGATAATGAAGATAATGAGGTGTTAGAATATGCACCACTTGAACCCTATCGTCCTGTAATACTTCGTCTATATCCACACCATAGTCACATCCATACGTCTTGGCCAAAGCCTTTGCTTTTGGTTCGTCAACATCCACCAGGTATAAAAGTTCTGCCTGTTCCATTTCCAAGATTGATTGTATATGGTTATTGGCGATAATACCACATCCAATAACCGCTACGCCCATTATATGCTGCTCCATTTGCTTCCCTCCACGATTGTGTTGTTCTATTGAGACACATACTTGATGTATACCTTTCTCTTACAACCCCATCATAGTATATAATACCTTATAATTCTATGACATTTTTGCTTTCCATATTGCAAATATTGCTTTATAATATATTTAGGTGATGTGTAAAGGAGGGTGAACGATGAATCAATATCAAGAAACCAATCAAAAACCGGATTTTATCTATTTTCATTCAAAATCCGTTGGGGAATATAAGATATTCGTACATACTCATAATCTGTATGAACTCTATCTCTGCGTATCGGATAATATCAATTACATCATTAATGGACATCACTATGAACTTCATAAGTATGATTTAGTCATGACGAATAAACATGAAGCCCACAAGCCGTCTACCCGAACAAATGGTATCTATGAACGGAAGATTATTCAATTTAGAAAAGACTTTCTAAAAGACATTTTTATTGGTGAAGACCACCCTATGGATTTATTTGACAGTCGGCAGTCAGGTCACCATAATATCATTAAATCCAATGATGTTCTACAGTATGATCTTATCCACTATTTTAAAGAAATTGATCGTTTTTATGGACATCCTTACCCAAAATCCAATACGATCATGGTCAAAACCTTATTGTTGCAATTGATTACACAACTGAACAATATTGTTCATGAACACGAGCACCTACAACAAAAAAGCCTAGACCAAGAGAATGAACTACTGTGGACCATTCAGAAATACATTGTGAACCACATGGAACAAACCATTACGTTAGACTTTTTATCCGAAAAATACTTTATCAATAAATATTATCTCTGCCATGCTTTCAAAAAGAGGTTTAACATGACCATTTTGGAATATCAGCATTTACAGCGGTTAGAAAAAGCAAAACACCTGCTTCTTGAGGGTATTCCCATTACCCAAATATGCTATTTAGTGGGTTTTAATGATTACTCAAACTTCTATAAGAAATTCAAAAGAATTGTAGGTTTATCACCCAAGCAATATGTTCAAAACCATGTTCAAATTAAATAAATGCAGCATCATGAATATATGTTCACGATGCTGCACATCCTTGATTACTATAAAAAAACCATGTCATGTATACAGGGTATCACCATCTACACAGACAATATCTAGCGCTGTAATTTTACTAAATAAGTACCTATGGCTAAAAACACACAGCCCATACCTAACAACACGACAATTGGCAAGATGGCCACATCAAAGCCCCGGCCATACATAATCATTTTCTCTATACCTTCTACAGCCCATTTCTGAGGTGTAAAATTAGCAATGGTCAACAATGCCTTGGATTGAATCATCTCAAGAGGCCACATACAACCACCTAGCATAGAAGTACTGACAATGATAACAGGTGTGATGGAGGATAGTTGCTGCATATTCTTAACCAATGAAGCCACGACTAACCCCAGACAAGTGGAAGCAAAAACAAAAGCGGCTAGGATAAGGACCACACCCAAATCACTGTTTCCCCAATCCATTTTGAAGACAAATTTTCCACCATAAATCATGACAAACACATTGGCCATACCCACCAGTAACGCCACCACCAGATTGCCAGCTAGTATAGATAGATGGCTTATAGGCGAAACTAACTGTCGCTGCCATACAAAATTCACTTTTTCATCCACAATACTACCTATACCGAAAAAGGTGAGAAACATGGAAAAGAATATGGTGAAACCTGTTAAGGAATGCTTCAAATTACTATACCCTGTATTTGTATTTTCACCATCAATAAAGGATGTTTGGGTTTTATAATAAACCTTGCTGTTTCGTAGGGTATTCATCTCACCACTGACCTCTTGTTTTAGCACATTTTTCTGAACCGCTACACCTTTATCGATTAAATAGCTATAGATGTTATCACCTAGTTGTATATCGTTCACCAATGTACTCATCTGACCTCTTAGAATGTTCTGTAACATCACCGTCTCATTGCTTGGTTTCGTTGATATAATACCAACTTGAATAAATTGGTCTGTATCTTCGATGAGTATTGCGCCTACCCCTTTTGAGTTTTCTAACCTCTGAACGGCATCATCATAGGATAGTACCGTAAATGCCATCAATGGTGATTCTTGTACCCGCTCGATTAATAATGCAGCATCTTCATTACTTGCCTGATTGACAATATAAGCTTGGGGCCTATATTGGCCACCGGAAAAAGCAATACCAAAAATAGCAGTAAAGATAAGCATCATGGCAACAAAGCCCAGTAAGATGGGTAATTGTTTTTTATAATCCAGGAGTTTAACACGTATCATTGCCCACATATTAAATAGCCTCCCTTCGGTTCTTTAGGACCACTGTTGCTAAGACAAGGAATACGAGGCTCATAACACCCAGTATACCCATGTATTGCGTTAAATCGTGAAGTGATGCCCCTTCCATAATCCCTGTATACATTTTAATGGCTATACCATTAATGGCAAGATAGGATAGATCCTGCATGAATTTTGGTAGAATCTCAACAGGTAAGAAACTGCCACCTAACAATGCCATGACTTGAATAATTGCCGATTCAAAGATGTTAGCAATGCGAAAATTATTGCTTCTAAATGTTATAGCGGCTACTAGTAAACCAATACTGGCTACTGTAAAGCTGCTTAACAGAACAGTTATGGCGACTAATCCCCAATTGCCCCAATAGATTTTTAGTACCCATCTAGAATACGCAATCATCACAACAGATTGTAATATGGCTACAATGCATATCATCAGAAATGTACTGGTGAGGATCTTCTGAAAGGAAACACCTGCTACTTGATTTCTCTGTAACGTAATCTCTTTTTTCTCTTCTAAGATTTGACGGCCGCCGTAGCCTGCACTATAGAGTATAAACATGGCCATAATGGCTGCTGCATAATACTGAAAACTGGTCAGCTGTTTTTTCTCTTCGATACCCACTTGCTTAATGTCCATATCCGTATCGATGACAGACATCATGGTTTTCTGGGCAATATCTGCTGCTACTTCATATATTTTATCTTCCTCTGTATACGCTAATATGGTGTCCATTGTGATGACTTTGCTTAACGCATTGTTGTTCATAGATTGTGCAAATCCATCTACCAGTGCTTCAACAATACCACCTTTTAACTGATTACTGGTTCGTTTCAGTACCTGGGTTTCCACAATATTTCTAGAGGGTGTCAAAAAATTCATATAGCTGTGATAGAGGTAGCCATCTGGAAGTATGACCACTGCATCTACTTCTTTGTTTTTCAACATCTCCCTGGCTGTGGTTTCATTTTCAATGGTATAGGACATAATGTCCTTGATATTATCACTCTCTAAAAACTGAAAGAAAATCTCTTCCGGATCAAGTTCATCCATGGCTTCCAATAATAACTTTTTTGTGTCATCATCTATTCCCATAGAAATAGTACCTGATTGTATATTTTTTTCAAAACGTGTTAGGTCAACCTCTGGGTTATAATTCTTGACCACTGCTATTTTGATACCACTGATGGAGCGCTCACTTACACCAAACATGCTATTTAAGGAAAATCCCAAGATGGTCATCAGCACAATAGGCATAATCAGTATAATAATGAGTAACTTTTTATCATATAAAATTTTCTTAACATCCTTTTGAAGAATATAGCCTATCTTCATGATACGTATACACCTTCTTTCTTGTGCCTAATCCCTTAGTGCTTTTCCAGTCAGATGGAGAAAGACTGCCTCTAAGTTAGGTTCCTTTATGTCCACTGCATGGATTTCTGTACTGGTTTGACTCAGTACATCAATGATACGTTTAAAGACCTGCTTGCTTTTTTGAACTTTTACCACAATGGTATCTTCATGAGTCGTTACATCGTTGACATCTTCTATGTCCTTTATGGATTGCAACAACGTTTCATTTATGGTATCAATTTTAATATGAATCTGCTTTTCATCATTAATGAGCCCTACTAACTCTTCTTTGGTACCTTTTGCAATGATTTTTCCATTATCCATAATACAGATGGTATTACAGAGGTATTCTACCTCTTCCATATAATGACTGGTATAGATGACGGTCATGCCTTCCTTATTCAATGCTAATACCGTATCAAGAATATGTTTTCTTGACTGAGGGTCAATACCTACGGTAGGTTCATCCATAATAATGAGTTCGGGTTTATGAAGAAGTGCTGCACCGATATTCAGCCTTCGCTTCATACCTCCTGAGTAATTATCCACTTTACTGCCTAGACGTTCTGTAATGCCTATAATTTCTGATACTTCTTTAATTCTTTGCTTCAGAAGCTTACCATTTAAACCATATGCTCTCCCCCAGAACTCAAGGTTTTCTCGACCATTAAGATTGGGGTATAGTGCAATTTCTTGGGGTACATAACCCAGTTTTTTTTGTATGGCCTGTGGTTTTTTAATAATATCCTTATCTTGATACAAAATCGTACCGCTATCGGGTTTAATCAGCGTAGAAATCATGGAAATAGTGGTGGATTTACCAGCACCATTAGGTCCTAGAAGTCCTAAGATTTCACCTTTGTTAATATCAAATGAAATATTATCTACTGCTTTGATTTGCTTAAAATACTTTTTTATTTCTCGTACTTGTAAAATTCCCATGTCTTGCCTCCTATTTTTAATGACCAGGGTATGTCGTCCATACTTTCTAGGCCTTCCATTTCAATGACGTCTTCTTCTTTCATTTCTGGTAAGACAATGTCCTGCTCTTTTCCTATTTCCCAGTTTTGCTTTTCTACGATAATATCCATGGTTTCCATTTTCCCATTAGAGATTTCTTCCATATCAAGACACATGGATAATGTTTCTTTAATCACATAACCATCAAAATCAATATAAATGGTCAATTGAAAATCCTTAATGTCTGTATGTTCTATACCAGACTTCATCATGCTGACAAGTTCTTCTCTATCCATATTAGATTCCAAATAATTCTCAATAAAGCCGTCGCTCATCAATAACGTTATCACTTCATTACCAAAGATTTTCAACTGGTTCTCTGTTAAAGAAATGGTCACCACTTTTGCCTTTACCTGACCTTCAGCAGAATCAATAATGGTATTTTCACCTTGTACCACATCTTCTTCTTCTAACATGTTTAACCATCTGCTGGATATGCCTGCAAAAGGGTTACTGGTCTGCTTAGCATTATCCTCAACAATAAGAAACTTTTTGATAATGGGTAAACGCACATAGCGTTTTTCACCCTCTTGATAATAATGATAATCCATCCCTGCTCCGCCAATATTGGTATACATATCTGCAGCAATTTTCTTTTCATCCATATTATATTGCAGGGTCATATCAAATCGTAAGTCATTATACTCGGACATTTCTGCAATTTCATCAATGCTCAACTGATCTTCGCCAAATGTGACTTTGGAGGATACATGTATGGACGTCTTGCCGCTTTTATATGCTTGTGTTTTTTCTGATGCTTTTATATAGTCTTCATAAGCCTTCTGAGAACATCCTGTGACCGACATGACCGCCATCAGCATCATGACAACAACTATTTTTTTCATTATAAACACCTTCCTCATTTTTAATACAAACATTTATGTTTATCCCTACTCCTTGGAAAACATTGGTTGAATGGCTCTATAATGAATATACCTTATTTGTGTGCAAATGACATGTCACCTTTGTCATAACCACCCATGACTTTTTGCATATTTTATATCCTGATGCCTGTTACAATTTATTTTTAACAGCGAATATGGCCAATTGGGTTCTATCCCTTAGTTGTAGCTTGGATAAAATATTGGTGATGTGATTTTTAACTGTTCCTTCACTCAAAAAAAGAACGTTAGCTATTTCTTTGTTATTATGCCCTTCTGCAAGTAATTTACAAATGTCTTTTTCTCGTATTGTTAGCTGTTCGATATCCATTGAAGACGCCTGTTCTTCTTCCCCTGCTATTTTTTTAAACTGATTCACGATCTTCGTTGCCACTGTCGGGTTAATTAATGTACCCCCATGATAAACCGTTCGTATGGCCTCTGAAATTTCTGTTGGCATAGCATCTTTTAATAGATAGCCAGATGCACCATATTTCAAAGAATTAAAGATATACTCATCGTCTTGAAAGGTTGTTAACATGATGACTTTTATATCCGGGTTAGATGCCTTGATGGATTGGGTTGCTTCCACACCATTCACCACAGGCATGCGTATATCCATTAAAACAATATCCACATTCTCGGTTTTGCACTTATTAATGGCTTCTTGGCCATTTCTAACTGCTCCTACAATGGTCATGTCATTGGCTTTTCCAAGAATCATGCTAAGCCCTTGTAGTATGATATCTTGATCATCTACTAATAATACGTTAATCAATAACAATACCTCCTCCCTTTCATATAATGTCTTGCCTTTGTTGTTTTATCCTATTTATGGGTTAATCATTTTTGTTTCTTGGTACACCTCTAATAATAATGTACCATCAATGACAAAACCTTTTTTATGGGTATAACTTAGGGTACCGCCTAATAAAGCAACCCGCTCACGCATGCCTTGCAGACCATAGCCTTCTTCTAACAGTTTACATCCTCTGCCATTATCTTCTATGTGAAACGTCAATTTTTTATCATCAAGATGAATACGAATATGAATCATGTCTGCTTTTCCATGTCTTATGGCATTGGTCATGGCCTCTTGTATGATGCGATACAATGTAATATACACTTCAGGTAACAAGGTTATTTTTTCTCCGGTTATATGAAGGTTTATGGCAGCACCTGTTTTGGAAGCAAAATCCTGTACCAGACCATGAATTTCATCAAGGTTCCTATCCACCTTATGGGCTTCTTTAAAGGTATGAACGATTTGCCTTACTTTTTTTAAACTCTCTCTGGAGGTATGTTTTGATTGTTCCATGAGTGTTTTGGCTGCATCCACATCATCTTCTAACATAGTACTTGTCATTTCCAGCTGCATAATAAGACCCGTCAAGTCATGCCCTAATGTATCATGAAGATCTCTCGCAATACGGTTCCTTTCTTCTACAACGGTTAACGCCTTAATACGGTCTGCATAATGTTGCAATTGCTTATGGGCCTCCAGGAGTTTATGGTAGAGCTCATGCACTTTTTTTTCTTCTTCTTTATGATATTTAGCAAATCCCATGACCACCATGACAAGAATATTGATGAGTGCAAATAAAAACATCTGAGACATATTGGAAAAACTGGGGTTAATCATGAGTACACTTACAAATTTGTACATGGATGCTATAAAAACCAGACCGCCAATCATAAGAACTTTTCTCAATGTTAGAAAAAAAGTGGATTCAATCATCACACTTAAGTAGAGTGCATGTATGAAGTAATTAATAGCGAATTTAGAATTCAATTCAATGAGGGCTATCATAACGACTTTGAGCATGAGCAACATAAAAATGGTTACTTTTGTCTTGCAAAATTTCTGAAGAATGGATAATAAAATAAAAACGCCAAAGAGAATCAGCAATAAACTGTATCGACTTCCTCTAGCATCCTCATATGAAAAAGCAAAATAGAATATGATGATTGTCGGTATATGCATGAAGTAATATACCCAATATTTACGATTCAGCATCGTTATCACCCACCCTTCTATACTCACATGTTACAATTATAAGCTACCTTCCCATAGATTTCAATTAATCTATATCATTTTGGTTGCCTTCTATAGATAAATGTAAGTTTTTGTTATTTATTCTTGCCTTTCAACAAAAAAAGTGACATCATAAAACCAGTTGTTCATTTAGAAAAATTAGTGGCTTTAGACCGCCTATGCAATAGCAAGACTAGACATGGTTGCAACATGTATTTTTAGGCTTTTTTATTGACATATATCCTCCTAAAAAACTTAAAGAATTATTGCTTGACTTACCCCTTGATACATGTTATTGTAGTTGAAAAGGTATCTTTAATCTAGTCCAAGAGAGACTAGGAAGGTGACATAAAGTGGTTAATGAGACATAACTGTATGCTGTGTAACCGTATACAGATTTTATATGGCTATTAACTTAGATTATGATGATACACCTTCCTTCTATGAGGAAGGTTTTTTTATCCTATAGGAAATTTAACACATGAGATTAGGAGCGTCTCGTTTGTGCCAAGGAAACTTTTCTACGGATAAATCCACTTTGTAGAACGCGACGTCGTTGCTTTGTTCTGCTATCCTTTAGGTGCCTGTAGAATCTAAACAACCTTTAATCTAGTACCGTGATGCTAAAAAGGAGGCTATAAGATGTTGAAAGGAAAACATTTAATCGAACCAGGTGATTTAACCATTGAGGAATTAGAAGCGATCTTTACATTAGCGGATGCCATCATTCAAGATCCCAAAAAATATAGCGATACATGTAAAGGTCACTTATTAGCTACACTCTTTTATGAACCATCCACACGTACACGCTTTAGCTTTGAAGCTGCTATGTTACGATTAGGTGGCGAAATCATTGGTTTTTCTGAACCAAACTCGTCATCTGTATCAAAAGGCGAAAGCATCGGTGATACCATTAGAACCATAGGCTGTTACGCAGATATTGCTGTGATGCGCCACCCAAAAGAAGGTGCTCCTAAATTAGCATCTAAACACGCAACAATTCCTGTCATTAATGCTGGTGATGGTGGACACCAACACCCTACTCAGACCTTAACGGATCTACTCACCATCAGGTCCTATCGAAAAAGCATATCCAACAATGTGATTGGGTTATGCGGCGATCTAAAATTCGGAAGAACGGTACACTCACTTGTAAAAGCCTTATCCCGCTATGAGCATATGAAGTTCGTATTTATTGCGCCGCCTGAACTGGAAATCCCACCATACATCATTGAAGAACTGGGTGACCATCCTTATGACCGTACGTCAAGTTTAGAAGACGCTATGCCAGAACTTGATATCCTCTATATGACTCGTATTCAGAAAGAACGTTTCTTTAATGAAGAAGATTACTTACGCTTAAAAGGCTATTATATATTGGATCAAAAGAAATTAGAGCATGCAAAAGAAGATATGATCATCATGCATCCATTACCCCGTGTTGATGAAATCCATACAGAAGTGGACCAAGATCCAAGGGCTATCTATTTTAACCAAGCAAAATATGGTATGTATGTAAGAATGGCACTGATTGTGAAGCTACTTGGCTTAGGAGGGGATTTGCATGCTTAAAATAAACGGTATAAAAAGAGGTATTGTCATTGACCACATTAAAGCAGGTCTTGGTTACAAAATCTATAAAGAATTAAAATTAGACCAAGCCAATTACACAACGGCATTGATTAAAAATGTATGTTCGAATAAACTAGGTAAGAAAGACCTGATAAAAATTGATAATGTCATTGATTTTGACTTAAATATTCTTGGGCTTATTGACCCAGGATTGACCATCACCATCATCGAAGATGAAAAGGTAGTGGATAAAATTAAATTATCCGTTCCTGAACAAGTTGAAGGCATACTCACTTGTAAAAACCCAAGGTGTGTATCCACCATTGAACACATTGACAACATACTCTTTACCTTGGTAGACCCAGAAAAAAAAGAATATAAATGTGAATTCTGTGATACGCGTACTTCTCTATAAGAAACACGCAATCCGCTTATACCGAGTCACATATATATGAGTATATTCTTGGAATATCTCAACAATCTCCCAAAGAAAAGGCTGTCTATGAATTCCCATAGATAGCCTTTTCACGTAAGGTTTATTTTGGACGTGTAAATTCTGTAATTGCTAACCCTGTACTATAATCCAACTGCCTCACTTCATCTGTTCGCGTATACCGTTGCCTTGTCATGCCATGATGATCCCAAGTGGCTTCAGGTGCATCTTCTCGCCAAGGTCG
Source organism: Vallitalea pronyensis (assembly GCF_018141445.1). Lineage (NCBI taxonomy): Bacteria > Bacillati > Bacillota > Clostridia > Lachnospirales > Vallitaleaceae > Vallitalea > Vallitalea pronyensis. The sequence continues at coordinate 5,780,478 of NZ_CP058649.1, forward strand.
TCTCTCCCAATAATAACCTCTATATGGGTCCCTGGTTTCATCCATCCATTGTAAAATGGCATCATGGAGCTCATTACGAATCCCATGGTATTGAGGATCACCAATAAGATTATGCATTTCCTGTGGGTCCTTTTCCATATCATAGAGTTCATCTTGTGTCATTAAACTAATAACAAGCTTAAAACGCTTATCTACCACTGAGCGAATAGGCTGGTAACCACCAAATCCATCATGGTCTATTTCATACCGGGTAAACTCAATGAATGCTTTGGTATCTTTACTTTCTTTACCCAATACCCGAGGTATTAAACTACTCCCTGTTAAATACAGAGGCTTCTCAATATCAAAATAATCCAATACCGTAGGTACCACGTCAATATGAGACGCAGGCAAATCATCGATGGTTTCTTCTGGAATATTATCTTTCCACGCCATGATAAACGGTATATTGGTAATTTCATCATACATAGCTGGACCTTTGCTGTTAATGCCATGAGAACCTAATGAATCACCATGATCTGACGTATAGATGACCATGGCATGCTCTGCATGGTCTTCAATGCAACCCATTAAATGACCAATTTCATAATCCACATAGGCATTACATCCTAACAAACCACGCACATCACCTTTACCTCCACCACAGGACTTTGCCCATACTTGAACATGTTCCGGCAAGCTGGATAAATCCATGTCTTGATTTGCTTTTTCTAAATAGGACTTACCTTCAAAGGGCTCAAAGTAGCCTTGTGGCGATAGGAATGGGTGATGAGGTTCATCATAAGAAACCACAAGAAAATAGTCTTTATCCTTATTCTTCTTGATAAAATCCATGGCTTTTTCCGTACATTTATGGGCATAGGTAAAGGTCTCTTGAATACCCTCACCTTCAAAACAAGTGCCAAATTGTCTTGAACGATAACGGTCATCATCATTCATTTCCTCTAGATAATTACACATATCATACCAATAGTCAGCATCCCAACCATCAGGGCATACGCCATCACCAAAATAATCGCCCCCATCCAAGTGCCATTTTCCTATATAAGCACTATGAATTGCCGCCTCACTTAGGTGTTGACCTATGGTCCTAGTATGGCCATTAAATGCCATACTGTTGGCAACCATGCCATTGGTATGAGGATATGTACCTGTAAATAAAGCTGAACGGGCTGGTCCACACACAGGTTGGCAGGTATAAGCCTTTTCAAACCTTTTTCCAGTCTTAGCCAGTTTATCCAGATTGGGTGTATGCATATCTTCCTGCTTATTATAAACACTAAGCATGTCTTTCCGCTGGGTATCCGTCATAATCAGTACTATTTGTTTCTTCTCCATATAGACCACCTTTCAAGTTATGAATACTTTCATTTTTGTTGTTTTAAGCGTATCAAAAAAACAAATGAAAAACTACCCATTATTTCGATACAAATGTGCCATTTTCCGATATAATAGATAGTAAAGATAAGGAGGTTAGCCCATGAAACATGTTCTTGCCATTAATGATATTAACCCCATAATAAGAAAAGCTGGTATCCAGGAAGCCCCTATGGATGTCTTGCCTTACCGTATTATTCTGGATTATGAATTCATCTATTGTGAGGCTGGACAGTTTATCATTGATTATCCCAATAAATCCGTTACTATCAATCATGGCCAAGTAGCTATTATACCACCAGATACCCTTCATCGATTTCTTGTTCCTACGCGTCACGTCGAAGCATATTGGGTACACTTTGATTTTGTCCAGTACCCTTATCAGCAAAAAATTAGTGCCATTGTTCATGAAAAACCTTGGCTAAGTACCATGACGGATATGCATCTTTATTCTATTCCAAGGCCTGTCATTGAAATTATGCCTCATTATACATTGCCCTCTTTCTTTCATGTGGACCCTCTTATAGAACCCTTACAATTATTTCGTTCCTTATATAGGTTTCATGATAAGAAACCCTATGGATGGCAATTACAGTGCAAACAGATTCTTCTAACACTGATTTTGGACATGATCGCCAAATTATCCAAACGTGACAAATCCGATTACCATGACGGTCAACAAGAAGACTTTATCATGCGTATAGAGCAGTACATTCAAGGAAATATCTATCGTCATATGACTGTTGGTGAATTAGCAAAGCATTTTCATTATCACCCTGATACCTTAACACGACTCTTTAAGTCCAAGCGTAAGCAAACCCTCAAAGCCTATATTCGCCAATGTAAAGTGGACTCCTCCAAAAACTTACTGACCAACACCCATTATGCCATTGAAACCATAGCAGAAATGTACGGTTTTACAGATCGCACTTATTATTCCAAAGTGTTCAAAAAAGTAGTAGGTGTCTCTCCCACTACTTATCGAAAGCAACACCCAAAGAACCCATGATATGGCTGTCATGGGTTCTCTGGTCTATTGATCTATTTATATACATTAATTACGATTATCCTATGGACAACCATAATTAAATCCTTTGGTAAATGGTCCTATGGACCATTGTTATAACCACCACTATTTCCATTAACAGGTAGAGGATACTCATTACCCTATGATGGGCTATAAGACGGTGTATATGGAAATAGTGGTTTGGTGGCTTCTAATAAGCCTAATTGCTGAGCAATTAGCGTAGATAGCATTCATTTGGTTATCTGTTTGCTACAAGTTAACCCGCCGCTTGATACAATCTTTTTTGCATCAGGGTTATTTTTATCTCTTTATATGTATAACTTTATGTGGCTTAAGTTATACGCACTGACTTATCCCTCAATAAACTTTATCCTCAAATATGTGTTAACAATAACCTTATCATCTACACGATATAAACCCCTGCCATGCACGTTGACAACTTGTGCATGAATTACGACACATAGCACTAAAGTCATACACGATACCGTAACGAGTTTGTATTCCAATCACCGTTTTAAACACGTATGTCCTTTACACCATGCCTTCTTACCATGTTATTCCTCCCTTCAATATCATGCATTGTGTTGTTTGAGTCATTTCATGATGATTGGTTTCTAAAGCTGGCTTTAGAGTACATCTTATCATGCATGATTCTTCAATACGTTAATTGTGTAAGTGGAATAAAAAGACAATTTCATCATAGCATACATTCCCCTTTAATTTATTACTAAATTGTTAACTAATTATTACAGTATTTCTTATTATATTAACATTTATTTACAATCTTTAAGTAATTATTACGATAAAATAGCGTTTAATTGTAGAATTAACATAGAAAAATAACTTTACTCATGATCATTTATAATAAAAAAAAGATATTTTTTATCATATAATATCTTTTTTTATATAATCATTAGTTATATTACAAAGATGTAATCAAGCAAATGTATTGTCTTATCCACATCAATTATTACAAACTTATTAAGATCATGTATCTATACCTCTTATAATAATCAAGCTCAATATCACCATTATTTATACTTTCACTTTATCATGAATAGGATTAAGATGAATAGAACCGACCTATTACCAAGCATAAAGTCCTATCATTAGATATTTCAACAAAAAAAGTAAGCTACGGTAAAGATTTGCATAGCTTACGTCTTATTTATACGATATTATTTTTTGTATCGCTTCATGTGTAACGCTTACATTACGTCCATGAGTATTATCTATTACCCTTGTATTCGTAGACCACCTTACCATCTATCATGGTTAAGATGACTTTTACATCTTTAACTTTTTCATCGGGTACCCCTGTCACATCTTGGTCTAGTACAACTAAGTCTGCTAACATGTCTTTTTCAATGGAACCTTTCATATGCTCTTCAAAAGACGCATAAGCCCCTTCTTTTGTGAAATTATAAAGTGCTTCTTCTACACTCACTTTTTGTTCAGGCAACCATCCATTCTCTGGATACCCATCTAATGTTTTTCGAGTAATGGCACAATAAACACCAGGTAACACATCAAAAGGTTCAACCGGACAATCCGAGCTGTAGGGTGTATGAACACCCATATCCAACATCCTTTTAAAATTATAAGTGGTCTTAGCCCTCTCCTTACCAATGCGTTCTTCTACAATGGGAATATCTGAATCTAGAAAGATGGGTTGAATATATGCCAGTACATCTAGTTCCCTAAATGCTTCTAATAATGCCTTTGTTGTTATCTGGCTATGTACAATCCCATGACGATGATTGTGTTTGGGCAGCTTCTTTAATGCTTTCTCAAAGCTTTTGAATGACATGTTCATGATCTCATCCCCAATACAATGAATGGCAATCTGCATATGGTGTTCATGTGCAGTCATAACCATGGCATCTAGTTCATCTTGCGTCAGCTTACCAATGCCATAAGTACCCTGGTCATCTGCATATGGCTGTGATAGATAAGCCGTTCGTGCCCCCAGAGAACCGTCTGCTAAGATTTTAAGGGGTCCTATGCGAAAGAATGCATCACCTTGACCCGTACGATATCCCCGTTCTAAAAAGGTCTGAAATTGTTCTAAATTGCCAAGTAAGCACTGCTGATATATTCTTACAGGAAGTCGATTCTCCTGATTCAATTCTTCATAAGCTTGAAGCACCTGGTATGTATGTTGATGAGAGAATGTATCCAAGTCATCGGTTTGAATGGATGTAATCCCTTCTTTTATGGCTAACCTGCAAGCTTTAACAATCATGTTTTTAATGGTTTCGACAGAAGGTGCTGGCATGTGGTCATAGATTAAACCCATGGCATTTTCTCGAAATACCCCTGTTGGTTGGCCTGTTTCGTCAAGATCAAAATGTCCTCCTTCTACTTGAGATGTATGCCCACTAATGCCAAGCATATTTAACGCATAGGAGTTAACCACAAGAACATGTCCACAAGCCCTTACGAAACAGATGGGTCTGTCCCTACTAATCTGATCCAAATCATGACGGTTTAATAATCTTGGTTTATCAAATACATTCTGATTCCACCCTCGACCTCTTATCCACCCTTCTGATTGTGTTGCTTGGGCTGCATATTGCTTCCCTTCTTGAATAATACTTTCAATAGATGTTACCCCAACAAGTGATAACATATCGCTTACATGTGCAAAGTTCAATAAATGCATATGACTATCGTTAAATCCAGGTAATAACGTTTTACCATGCAAGTTAATCAATTGTGTGTCGGCTGTTTGATCTGCTAATACAGATGTATCGTCGCCTACATTTGCAATTTTGTTGCCCAATACAGATACAGCACTGGCATATGGCTGATTTTTGTTCATAGTTAAAACGGCTCCATTATACAATATAACATCCATGATACTCCCCCTTTCACCTAATTATTCATATGATTGGTGTTTAATCTTATCATGCATGGGTTTAATCAAGAAAGCCATGCATGCTGTTCATCCATAAATTGTCACATACTTGCCTTTTTCATAAAGAACATGAAAATTGCCTCTGATACTGACACATTAATCCCATTGATTTATGATGATTATCTATGCTTATTATACGCGCTAATTCCCTAAAATAAAAGTTAAAAAAGAGGAATTAATAAACAGATACAACCATCTACATGATAATATACCCTTTCCTAGGCTATACTATAGCTATGTAAAGTGTTATGAAGCTCTTTTAATTGGTATTCTATTTAGACAAGTAATCGTATAGATAAATAATACATGAGGAGGATCATGATGGATAATCCCGTTTCAATTATCTTATTGATAATTTTTCTTTTTTTAATGATGAGGTTTTTGGAAATATCCAATAAAAAGCAACCACTTATTAAGGACAATACCATCATTTTAAGAGTCAACAAATTATATGGCATTATAGCAGTTATTGTTATTGTATTAGCTGTTATCGCTACAATCATGGATATACCGGATATCACATCCCAATCAGAGGTGTTTAATATTCTAGGTATTAATGTGCTTGTCTTTACACTGAGTATTCCACTTTTATTAATGGTTAAAAACTATAAAGTGGAAGTTACCGAGGAGGTTATTACCCATTACAACATATTTGGTAAAGAAAAAGTAATCCGGTGGCAAGAAATAAAGAAAATCAAGTATGGTCGATTTTCTTCTGGATTATTTTTGCATACAGACGTAACCAAAATGACGCTATATACAATGTCCCTGACAGGTTTTTCAAGCTTTATTAAGATTTTAAAGAAAAAGCTAGAGCCTCATGTGTATCAAGATGTTTTAAGTGACCTGAATCGATTGGTTTAACTCTTTTGTAACATGCAAATAAAACCGTCTTTATCCCCTAGAATCTAAGAGAAGACGGTTTTTCACTAATCCGTGTTTTTATATCCTTATACATCTTGACCGTACTGACTTTTCATGATTTTTTTAACCAATCCTTCAACATATTGATGCTCATCAATAATATGCTCAAGCACACCAAAGAATAATTCTGGTAGCTGCCTTTTTAGAAATGGCGGTAAGTACTGAGGATTATTCTTGAAATTCGAAAGAAAATTTAAGAAATCACGATTGAGTACCCGTAAGTCTTCTAGGACAGCCAACAGATTTTGGTTATTGAGCTTGGGATAGATGGATGATAATGCATAAGCTACGTTGTTAAATCTATTGGTGATGTGTTTGAACTCTTTAACGGTACTCTTAGGTAATTGTTTCATTTCATCAGGCGCCACATTCATAACCAAAGATGGGTGTTCTGCTCCAATCATACTCCAAAAATATATCTGTCCATAAATACACTGTAGAGGATTAGTACCCAGTCCCATTCTTCTAAAGCTTGCATGCATCACCACATCTTGTGGATGAACATCTCGCGTATACATGAGTGGTTTGAATATTTCTTTTACATACATTTGTTCGTACAGAAAATGATATGTAGCTTCATAGAGTATCGGGAACCCATTATAACCTTCAAACTTCAACCGCTCAAGTAATGCTATTAAATGGTCATTTACAGATAGAAATCTTTTTACCATGTAATAGACATTGGTATCTCGTTTAACCTCCCCAAGGTCATTGTAAATACTTTGAAAGGATGTAAACAGGCGTTTCATCTCATCTTCAAAGCTTTTTTGTAAAATTGCACCGTTTGGCTCAGCAGAATTCAATAAGACCTCAATATGCTCGTAAGAATTCTTGGCCCAAAATCTGATTGTCTCAATGGTAATACTGTTCACAAAAGAATATATCCCACAGTCAAACATATCCATAAGCATCTCTCCTATGACAACAATATATAGACTTAATACTATTATAGGAAAGTCTAGCTTATTTGTGACAACTACAATTCAGTCTCTCTTAGGATTTACACTCTTGCTGCTAAAAATAAAGGTTAATACCGCTTCTATTTCAAATGCTTAATTCAGGAGAACTTTCTTAGAAAACGAAAAAAATGCAGAAGATATGTCTTCTACATTAATGATTGTGACCGTATATACCTTTCAGAATCCTATCACATAGGTCTTCTGCATACTCATGTTCCTTGATAATGTGTTCCAAAATACCAAAGAATATGTCAGGAAGACGTTTCCTAACGGCCTGAGGTAAATAGCGGTTATTCTTGGAAAGCTTTTCTAATATCTTCAAAAATTCTTTGTTGAGTGTATCAAACTCCTTTATTACCATACGTAAATTTTCTTTATTAAGTTTTGGATATATCTGCGTTAGTTTATAGTTGATGCGATTAAACAGATGGGTCATGTTATCTAATTCATCTATGGTTTCTTCAGGTAATTGCCTCATTTCAGCTGGACTTATATTCATGATAATGGAAGGATGCTCAGCACCTATGATACTCCAAAAATACAGTTGCCCATAAATGCACTGTAACGGATTGGTACCTAATCCTCCTCTTCTAAAGTCAGCATGAATTAAGACATCTTGAGGCTGAACATAGCGTGTATTCAACAATGGTTTAAAAATTTCGCTCACATACATTTGTTCATATAAAATATGGTATGTCAGCTGGTATAAAATGGGGTAACCATTAAACCCTTCAAATTTTAACCGCTCTAGCAGGGTCACAAAATGATCATTAAGTGTTAAGAATCTTTTAACCATATGATAGATAATTCTTTCTCGGTTAGCAGGATTCAGTTCTTCATGAATGGCTTGAAAGGCATCATGTAATCGCTTCATTTCCTTATTGTAGCTTTCCGATAAAGCGGCATCATATGGCATAGCAGAATATAATAGAACATCAATGTGTTGATAGGAATTCTTAGCCCAATACTTCATGGTATCCATGGTCATCGTATTCACAAAGGAATAAATCCCACAATCAAACATATCCATATACATCTCTCCCAGACAACATTATTACGACTTACTATCATTATAAGTAAGTCTATCATTTTTGTTACTCGTAATCATGATGTCATCGTTCCATGTATCTATACGTATAAGTTCATAAACAGGTGCGCCTGGGCAAGAAAAAAGGGGATGTCTACTAGCCAACAGAATGGCTTCTATGAGACAGCTCCCTTTTCTTATAATATCTAATGCATACACTATTTTAATTTTTGTGCCATTATCTTACTTGATATCTTATAATAAATTAATCCCTGCATTTTCACAGTCTTTTATCATTTCTTGAGGCCAGATACTTGCTTGAACTTCTCCAATATGGGCTTTTCTCAAGAAATACATACACATTCTTGATTGACCGATGCCACCACCGATTGTATAAGGTAATACGTTATCAAGAATCATAGAGTGGAAAGCTAATGTTTTTCGTTTTTCTTCTCCTGCCATCACCAATTGCTTTTCAAGGGCATCTTCATCCACACGGATACCCATGGATGATAGTTCAAAGGCTCGGTTAAGAACAGGATTCCAGAATACAATGTCACCATTAAGCTCCCAATCATCATAATCTGGTGCTCGTCCATCATGTTTTTCACCTGACTTCAATGCCCCTCCTATTTTCATAATGAATATGGCGAAATGTTCTTTGGCAGCCCTGTCTTCTCTTTCAGAAGGTGTAAGATCAGGATATTTATCTTCTAATTCTTGGGTGGTCAAGAACGTCAATTTTTCTGGTAAATGCTTACCAAGGAAAGGGTATTTTTCATAGAGATAGCTCTCCGTATCTCGAAATACACCATAGATTCTATTAACAACCTCTTTTAAGTAACTTTCATGGCGTTGTTGTTTGGTCATTACCTTTTCCCAATCCCATTGATCCACATAGATGGAATGCAGGTTGTCCAGCTCTTCATCACGGCGAATGGCATTCATATCCGTGTAGATTCCATTATCCGGTTGAACTTTATATCGATACAGAGCCATTCGCTTCCATTTTGCTAAGGAATGCACAATCTCTGCTACTTTGCCTGTCTCTTGTATGTCAAAACTTACAGGACGCTCAAACCCATTAAGATTATCGTTAAGTCCTGTTTCAGGTAAAACAAAAAGTGGTGCCGATACACGAGTAAGATTCAATGCACGGGCTAAAGCTTTTTCAAAATAGTCTTTTGTCTCTTTAATTGCAATTTCTGTTTCCATTAAACTCATTAATGAGTCATATCCGTTAATAATCATTAATCGTTTCATGTTGCCTCCTTGTCATGTTTAACATTGTTTTATATGTATCAAGCATATCAAGTTGATTCGCTTGTTTACTACGTTATCGCTTTATTTATTTATTACATTAAACCATGATATCCATAAAAAGTAAACATCAACTTGTCAATTTCATATATTTTCTTGTGATTAAAAGTCCAAACTATCACATGCATGCACCAATTTCACACTTCATCATAAGCATATCTTATGTGTTTGTCAAGTTTCGCCTTTTCCTTATATAATTTTACGCGAATTTATATGCCTATAAAAGGTGTTATATCTATATGATGAGATGCTAACATGTAATCTGAAAATAACGTCACTGCAAGAATCAACACCACACTTATGACAACATATTTAATGCACCTAAAAGTTGCTGCAAAAATCTGGCTCTTTTCTTCCAAGATGAAGTAAAACAAATGACCAAATACAAGCATCATCACTACTGAAAATAGCTTAATGGGTATCAAGTAATAGAGGTTAGGAACCCCTGAGTTTAACAAGCTCATGATATAACCCAATACATAAGCTATTAGAAAATATGTCAAGCGTTTCTTACTCATATAAAATAGTCCTTTCGTTGATGATGATGTCATCATCTTTTTCCTCTTGATCTTGATTAAATAACGTTGAAATATTAAAAATATCCACACCAATAAGCGATAAACCACATGCTAATTTATCCAAGTATATGTTGGTGGACCTTACCAGCAATCCACCGTTTGTATACACAAACTTGGCTAACGTACTGCCTTCCCTGGTGAAATATGAAAAAGTCTTAGCACCTTGGCTTACTTTTGTATAGCCAATAAAGCTCTTATACATATCAATGGAAGCTTTAGGCAAGTCTTTCAGACCTGATGCCAATGAAATCACTCCAATAACGAGCTGGGTTCCATTGTAAAAAACTTCGCCATACTCTTCCTTAAAGCCTAAAAAAGAACTTAATTGCTTATAACCTGCTTTCATAAAATTTCCTGTATCTCCATCTTTGTTTCCTTTAAAACCATTAATGATCCTTGTAAAACCCCCTGAAGCATTACTTACGCCATCAACAGACATATAAAGCCCCCCTGCAATACCGATGCCTGTTGCTGAAGTTGCTGTGGCAATGGTAAGTCCTGCTGCTGTCTCTAATACACCACCAATCAACTGTAGTGTACCAATCCCTACTTCTCCCCATTCAACACCACTTGCCCAGGTTTTTAGACTTTCCCAATTCTCTTGAAAGAAATCACTTACATCGTCTTTCCATGATATCCATGTATCTCTCGCTTTTAGATATATCTCCGTACTATAGGCGGCAAAGGTTTCAATTTTTGAGTTAAGGAATTCTGTGGCATCTTGAAGTAAATCTTCCGCCTGTTTGCATGCGTTATTAATGACCTGACCAGTCTTTTTAAAGAAATCGCCAATATGGTCAATACCCGACTGAATACCAGCGCCAACCCAGTCGAGAAAACCAGATTGTTTCTTATTGACATATACTTGGTTATGATTCATCATTGTTGGTCTTATACTATCGGTATGATTCAGCCCAACCATTGACAGTCGCTTCATTTCTAATGCTAGTCTTTCTTCTGCTTTTATGTAATGGTTAACCGACTCGCCTAGAAAATTTCCTACCTTATGCATATCCACTTCAAGTCTACTTAGATGGTGGTTTATCCTTTGAAACTGTCCTCGAATCGTTAATCTTTGTATAACCTCTGGTGATAGGCCATTTCTTACTGATACAAGATCATTTTGAATCCTTGATATGTTGGAAGCGATACCAAATAATTTACTCTCTTTTTCTTGCACCCTGTTTAATCTAATGAATAATTCAGACATATTAACCTCCCCTATAGTTTATCATATTTCTGATGATATGACTATTCGTTTAACTTTTATTATTATTCCTATCATCAGGTTATCTTATTTTCACAACTTGTTCAATAAATCTTGACAGAATGCACATATAAAAGGATAAAATGCATATTACAATACATATATCCTCATTGTTACTCTATCTAAGTAGTTTCCATCGTCATACATCGTCAAAATACAGCATTTTTCTTTGCCTCTCTTAAACAAGACTATCTTATTATTGTAATCGACAGTCTACTGCTTTATAATCTAAGATGTACCATTATCTACCAACCTATTAATTATTTACTCAAAGAGGAGGAGTTAAATGATGAAGAAACGATTGATAATTACATTATTATTATGTACATTAGCTGTTGCAGGGTGTTCAAAAAAAGAGTCAGACATACCAAATGAACCAACAACTGGTGATACCGTGGACAATGTAGATGACACCACTAAACAAGAATTAGCTGACGCCATGGACAAAATAGACTCTTTAGAATCTCAACTGGATAATAACAATAAAGAAATTAGTACGTTAAGTCAGAAGGTTGATGACTTAACAACCCAATTAGATGAACAGAAAGAGGAGGCATCCGAGTCTGCCTCAGAGACCACGAAGACGACTACTAAGACAAGCACGTCTCAAACAACCAAATCCAAAAGTTATTACCGGGTTATTGCTGGTTCATATGCCAATAAAGCTAATGCAGATAAAATGGTTAAAACCCTAAAAGAAAAGGATTTTGACGCTTATGCTGCAGCTACGAATGGCGGTTATCGGGTAATTACAGGTACATATTCATTGAAAAAAAATGCAACCATTAAACAGAATGCATTAAAAAGTGCTGGCTATGACAGTTTTATTACCTATGAATAAACCCTATGTTATCTAAATAAGGAGGAGATAGGATGAATATAACGTTTTTGGGGCATTCAGCCTTTTATCTTGAAAGTGGCGATTATCAAGCCATCATCGACCCTTTTATAACGGGTAATGCTGCAAGCCAGATAGGTTTAGATGGCTTTGAGCACCTGACACATATATTTGTAACCCATGCACACGGGGATCATCTAGGGGACGCCGTTACACTAGCTCAAAAAACCGGTGCTAAAATTGTGACCAATTTTGAACTGGCTAATTACTTGACCATGCATCATGACGGTATTTCTGTCCATCCTATGCATATAGGCGGTCGGGCTATCGTTGATGGGGTTATTATCAAAATGACACCTGCCCTTCATGGATCAGGTATCATGACGGAAGAAGGCCAGATCTATTCTGGCGGCACACCTTGTGGTTTTCTCATTGAACATGACAATAAGAAAATATACCATGCTGGTGATACAGGTCTAACAATGGATATGCAGCTACTTGAAATGGAGCATGTTGACATAGCCATGCTGCCTATTGGCGGTAATTTTACCATGGATATGGACGATGCCGTAAGAGCTGCTGACTTTGTTCAGCCAAAAGCCATTATACCCATGCACTATAACACCTTTCCACCCATTCAGGCTGACCCTTATGCCTTTGCAGATAAGGCTGCTTACCCTGTTCATGTCATGAACACAGGGGACATCATTTCTATCTAAACTACTGTGTGGACAATAAGAGACCTTGTGATGACTTACATAACAACCATAAAAGCTATTGTACGTAATCCTTTCATATCGTATGGTGGCGTAAAGTAAATAGAGAATGAATCATTAACCAAAATAAGAGGCCAGCGTTAAGCAACCTCTTATTTATTACAAAATCTATATAAATCCACCACATGCTACATGGGTTAATTAATGTGTTTCTTAGCCCTTTTTAAGCGATGACCCATACAGTCATCCGTGTCCCATGATTGTGATTGAAAGGCTAAAAAGATGCCAATCCAATGATCACGACTGGGATAATGAAATAATAAACAACCGTCTTGAAATATACCATCATCATTTTTCCAATGCCTCACATTGCCTTGATTCATATGAATATCATGCATACCCATAGCAGGCTGAAAACGAAAAATCCTATCTTCTTTGCAATAATTATTGCTTTTCCACCTTGTGCCAAAGACGTAAAGGTCCGCATCCCTTTCAATGGCATCGATCACATAGTGATTTAATTTTTCATTTAAGTCATTATTCGGTCCATGTCGATCATGAGGAATATTTTTCATGGATTCACGGGTGAACCCAAGTTCACTTCGTACATAATCAATGGTGCAATACTGACTATAAAAAAAACCATAAGGTAAACGCTTAATCTCTTGTGTTACCTCATGGGTAAAATTTTCATCTGTATAAAAAAGTACTTCTGATAACACATCATAAGATTTTATATTAACGGATATACGATAATCTTCTTGACCAGCTCGTACATGCACTTGATAATGGGGACGTTTCTTATCCCGTTCCTGTTTTGTGGCAATAACCTTACACTTTAACACACCATAGGTCTGTAAACTCATGCTGTTCTCCTCTCCATCAGTCGTCAAGATATTTATTCTATTATACAAAAAACTTGAAACCAAAGCAATGGATAAATAATGTGTAAAGCAATACGTTTAATGCACACATTTACGGTGTTTCATCCTTAAAATCCAAGATGAAGTCAATGATTTTGGCTTCTGGGGAAGGGTAAATGGCTTGTACATCCGCATAAGGTCTAGAAACAGAGTCATTAGCTTGTCTAATGAGTTTGTTAATGTACCCGTTCTTAAAGATATCTTCAATAATGGTATCATAACCCTCCACACATTTCATGGAATAGACTCTCTGCCCTACACCGCTGCCATGGATAAGTGCCTGTAATAGAAACCCACCAGCTGATGTCTGGTCTACGAGTAGTTTTTCCTTAACATAGTAATTGTTCAAAATGCCTTCTGCTGGGGGTAAAGGGTAGTCCATATCCACAACATGTGTTCTCGCCAAATCCTCCGACGACATACCAAAATAGGCGTACCCAATATAATCTTTATGGGCATGTTTCATTTGAAACATGGGATCACCCCAAGTAGCGTCTACATGATAGTACTCATCATCCATTTTTACCAAATTCCATGCATGACCGATATTGCTACCGTCCGTATTTAGGGCAAAACCTGTTACATAGATGGATACCATATCCAGTTGATGCATAAGATATTGTAATGTCCGGGCATAACCTGCACATACGGAACGACGCCCCACTAACACACTGTATATATTTTGATGATCAGGGGCGTTAAGATCATAAGTTGTTCTTTGGATAATGGTATCGTAGAGATATTTAACCTTCTCATAATCTCCCCATTTATGCTGGACTTTTCCTAGGAGCTCATTCACCACAATTTCCATTTCTTTTTCTTTTCGTTCACGTTCTTCTTTCGTCACATTATAGATAATCCTAGCCGACTGTATCCTGTCATGTTTATCCATATAATACACAAAAGACTTCACATAAAAAATCTCTGGTGCATCATGCATTAACGCTGTGTAAGCTTGTGTAAATTCATCTTTTCCAACAACAGCCACTTCAAAAGACTCTGTGTTATGATTCAAGATATTGATGAATAAGTCATTATAAACCAATTGGCCGTCAGCAGAAAGAAACTGCTTTGCATATTGATGCTGTTCCTGAGCATCCATTTCATTCTCTTTAACCTGTTTACTCTCCCGTGATTGCTTAGCTAATGCATGGGGAACCGTCTCAGCAACAGGCAGGGTATCCATACTCTCCACTTCTATATCCGTAGGATTATTCCCAGCAACATCATCCATGTCTCTTCTTGTATCGGTGATACCATGTGCAATTTGTAGCACAAACCACAAAACAGCAGTCCATATTATAGCCCCAACTATACGTTTTATCCCTTTAATCATATAACCCTCTCCTCACACCAGCATCTAAGTTCATGCTCTCTCCTCATTACGCTGCAAAGCCTACAAAGAAAACAATCATGGACCATCCTTGTTAAAGAGTTATTCTATGAGCATCTATTTTGTAATATGAATACCGATCTGTCTCATGAGATAAACCGCATTAAAGGTATCCGAAACACCTGGATACAAGGTATAATCAAAATAGATCTTGTCCCCTTTATAAAACTCTTGAAAATGATAATTAGCTATTTTTGAATGGGGTTCATCCGCTAATTCCGCTAACTCCAAATCATGTGTGGACACCAGGCCTAATGTAGGTCCTTCAGCTAATTTTTTAATCAGTGTTTTAGCACCAATATGTCTATCCCTTGAATTGGTACCCTTGAAAATCTCATCCAATAGATAAAAGATATGCTTACCTTCATTGGCTGCTTGGATGATTCTTTTTATGCGTATTAACTCCGCATAAAAAGAAGATACCTTATTATCAATATCATCTTTTACCCGCATGGAGGTGTATATATCCATAATAGGACAATGAAAATATTGAGCACATACAGGTGCTCCTGCATAAGCAAGTATCATGTTGATGCCAATGGTACGTAAAAATGTACTTTTACCTGACATGTTAGAACCCGTAATCAGTAAAGAAGTGCGCTCTTTTCCAAAAATAACACTGTTACATACACGTTCTTCCTCATGTATTAGGGGATGTCCCATGGCTTCTGCCATGATTTCACGCTTATGATAAATGGTAGGCATCACCCATTGGGGCTGTTCATAGGTAATGGTGGCAATACTACATAAAGATTCCAGCTCGCCTAGCACATCTAACCATCGATCCAATGCCTGTCCATATTTTGCCTTCCATCCTTCAAGAGCAAACATACAATGATAATCCCAAAAAGTCAATATATCAAATAAAAGATAAAATTGGAAATACCTCAAACTAATCATATCCATAATCTGGTCCAGCTTTTTTATTTGCATGGATGCGGTTTTTTTATCTCGATACTTTAATTTTCTTTTTAAGTCTTGCAGCAAAGGTGTTTCAAATGTTTCTTCCTCAAACAAACGGATCATCTGTTCATAGACCTGTATTTGTTTTCGATAGTTCCCAACGGCAATTAAAGGACTGCTTTTTGTAAAAAAATGAAAAACCACGATGCCCGTTTGTATCAGAAAGGCAATAAATGCAACATGTTTCATAATACCCGGTATGATAAACGCCATGATAATACTAGGAATGGTGATAAAAGGCATTAACCTAATGAACCATTTTAAAGGTTTTTTTAAGTAGAATGCATCCACTTTCTTTCCCCATTTAATCAATTCTGTCTCATCTTCAATGGGCTTCTTTTTTTCCATCATGCCCACAGCACGAAAGTTCTGGACCCATTTCATCTTCGAAGCAAGTTCTGTTACAGCTTCTTGGCGTTTTACGATGTTTTCTTTCGTCTTATGAGGACGAACAAGTGCATCCCTTAATTTTTTTTCTCCAATAGGCGTGTTGGTATGATTCATCCACTGAAACAACGAACGTTTTCCAAACAAATCAAGATCGTATGAAAAAGCATGATGTTCATCCACGTACATGGCTCCCGATAGCTCATTGTCACCCCATTGACCAATGATATGATTTATGCCATAAGCGTTAATATCGTACATGGCTTGGGCCAATGTTTTTTTTCGATTAACCTTATGATGCATGACCACTAAACCTATAAATACAACAAGGGTAACACATAGCCCCGCAATAACATAAACATAATTTTTCTGCTCATACATCCAAAGTGCAAAGATAATCCCTGCAAGTAATAGGATTAAACGCATATTACTGTATCGATTACTTCTCTTTTTTAGTTCTTCTAAAACTTCTTCATAATGTTTTCTTTGATTTTTATACTCCCTTTTCGGGCTCATCGTATAACCTCCCATAATTCCATTTTCATCATTACTACCATATCATATATATGCTTTTTTTTAAAGCCATAAATGTGCGATTTCCCCAATCATCATTTGTGCATATTGTTCATTTAATATGTAATAAACTACGTTATGATTGTTAGTTTTTATCATTGACACTTTTTTGTCAAAGGAGTATTATTAAGTCATAATTTAATAGCACATGCTTAATTCGTAAGAAGCGGGGGACCCACCTTTTTGGGGCGAATTCCATTGTATAATGGATAGGATACTCTTTCAGTCCGAGCCCGACAGCTAACCTCGTCAGCGTTGAAAGAGAGTACGCTTGTTATTGGAATCTATCATAAAGACTTACCAAGACTCTAAGTACTCCTTAGAGTTTTTTTGTTGTCTTTTTTTACTCTATTATGTTAACCATAACCTAAAAGCTATGGCTTTAACATATTACCTTGATTCCGTAAGTTGAGTTCTTTCCATTGGGAATAGTCTTCAACTTATAATAAGTACGACAACCGCACCATTAAGGTTTAACGCTTCTTCATTAGGCAGGGTTTTTAGATTATTTTATATAGAGAATAACGACAAAGTAACGATCAAAGCGTGATTCTGTTTGATGAGAAGCCGCATCCTGATAGATGGATGAGGGGCGTATTTCCAGGAAAGAAGGGGTAATATGTTACAAGCAATATTGATAATTGTGGGATGTATAGTGGTTATCTTAGGTGCACTATGGCTTATTGGGTTTCGAGTAATTCCCAATAACCGGGTAGCAGTTGTAGAAAAATGGTGGTCACGAAGTGGATCATTGGATGAGAAAATTATTGCATTGAACAAAGAAGCAGGTTTTCAACCTTATGTGTTACGTGGTGGTGTTCATTTTCTAACACCGCTGATGTATCGGGTGCATATCTGTCCACTGGTCACTGTACCTCAAGGTGAGATCGCTTATGTGTTTGCAAGAGATGGTGAACCTTTGCCTGAGACACAGACTCTAGGCCGTGTGGTGGATGCATGCAATAACTTTCAAGATGTTATAGGTTTTATCAATCACGGTGGACAAAAAGGTATTCAACGTTCCATTATCCGTGAAGGTACCTATGCTTTTAATTTAGCTCAGTTTGTGATCATTACAAAAGAGCATATTTACAGCCTTCCACTTGAAAAGAGTGATGCTGCCACCATTCAGAAAATGGCTGACAAGATTCATGAACGTCAAGGCTTTACACCCATTATCATTAAAGGTGTCGACGATATGCTAGGTATTGTCACCGTGCACGATGGACCATCCCTCTCCCAAGATCACATCGTTGCTCCAACAGTAGGGGATGACAGCATGCAAACAGCCACCTATCATAATAATTTCCAAGATATCACAAAATTTCTAGCTGCTGGTGGTTATCGAGGTCGTCAATATCAAGTCTTGACCGAGGGAACTTATTTTATTAATCGGATGTTTGCAACCATTGAATTAATTGACAAAACGGTGATACCTGTTGGTAGTGTTGGTGTGGTTATCTCCTATATTGGGGAACATGGTGAAGATGCATCTGGAGAAGAATATAAACACGGTGAGTTGGTTAAAAAAGGCTTTAGAGGTGTATGGAAAGACCCATTAACACCAGGTAAATACGCTTTTAATACCTATGCAGGTAAAATTGTTGAAGTACCTACTACCAACATCATCTTAAAGTGGATTTCCAATGAAGGCGGGGAACATCTTTTTGACTCTAACCTAAAAGAGGTTAATCTTATTACCAAGGATGCTTTTGAACCATCTTTACCTTTATCTGTAGTCTTACATATTGACTATCGGAAAGCACCTTTTGTGATTCAACGCTTCGGGGACATTAAAATGCTGGTTGATCAAACCTTAGACCCCATGGTATCGGCTTACTTTAAGAACATTGGTCAAAGTAAGACTTTAATTGAACTTTTACAGGAAAGAAGCGAGATTCAAGACATGGCTGCTACCCAGATGAAGGTTAAATTCCAGCATTATAACATTGAGCTTGAAGAGGTCCTCATAGGTACCCCCTCTTCATCAAAAAAGGATAATAAAATTGAGATTATTTTAGATCAATTACGAGACCGGCAAGTGGCTATGGAACAGATAGAAACCTATAACCAACAACAAAAAGCGGCTGTGAAAGAACGTGAATTAAAAGAAGCTCAATCAAAGGCAGAACAACAAAAAGCCTTAACCCAATCTGAAATCAACATAGAAGTTCAAGATAATGCTGGTAAAGCCGCTTATCAACGTTCCTTACATGACGCGGAGAAAATTAAAGCTTTAGCCATTGCAGAATCCGAAAAAGAAGCTAAGATGGGTATTGGTAAAGCCATCGCTATTCATGAACAAGTTAAAGCATATGGTGGACCAAAATATCAAGTCTTACAAGATATTGTCACCAAGTATACGGCAGCTATTGAGAATGGCAGCATACAAGTTGTACCAAATACCTTGGTAAACATGGGCGGAGAGGGTTCTGGCAACATAAATCCATTGGAAGCATTTATCACACTTCTATTGGCTAAGGAATTTGATGACGATCATCATGATTCGGATAACCGCAACATGTCCGCTGACTTACAAGCCTTTAAAGAGCAATTATTACACAAAGAATCCCATAAAGAAACACATGAAAACAAAATGAAGGGTAAACAACAGGCACGTGAAAAAACCAAGTAAATCGTTAATCCATACGCAATAAGCGCAATAAGACGCCTCAGTAGGTTATATCCCATACTGAGGCGTCTTCCTGTTACATCTTTCTTGATCACATTGATTTTTCATACAAAAATAATTTGAATTCAGGGTTCTTTTTATTGGGCATGACTTCACCCGTCTTCACATACCCCATTTTCTCGTATACATGATGATTTCTGTAACTACGATAAGGCGTATCCAACTTCCATGTGGTTGCATCTGGACACTTTGCTTCAATTAAACGAATAGTCTGTTGACCGATACCTTTATTCTGATATGCAGGATCAATAAAAATAGAGCCCAACGTATAGGTGCCATTGTGATGGTTAAAAACCATGATCCCACCAATTACTTGACCTTTTTTTAATATTTTGAAGGATAAGCCGTTATCAATAAAACGTATCGTATGATGCTCCATATCAATTAACGGTGGATAATCACCATACGTGTTTTTATCATCCTGAAATGCTTTAATGGCTATTTCTGTCATCATTGGTAAGTCTTCTTTTTTTAATTCCTCTAGTTCAATCATCTTACACCCCTCCATCCTTTTGTGCCAATGAAACACATGTTTAACTACCTTTCGTCATTATTTATGATTTCCGTTTAACAGGCAATAATAGGTCCAACTGTTTCAGGCTAAAATCAATATCCTCTCGCATAAAGAAAGCATAGTCGATACATTCTTCCAAACCTCTTCGATCATACTCTGGTGACCAATCGATTACAAAATCCTCATTCTGTTTAGCCCATTCACACAACTGCCCCCAACGTTCTCCAATTTCATTCATTTTGGTGGGAATAGCAGCAAAGAGTCCACCAGAAAATTCTTTCCGAACAAGTGGTGATGGCACTTCCAATTCTCTTGGTATGGTCGCCCACATCTCATAACCATATACTGGATTATCTTTGGTTGGCTCAGGATTATTAAATCCAAAATGTCTAAAACCCACTTTTTGGTCCAGTTGATGTTTCTGAATAAAGGCATCCATGACTTTGGTACAGTCGTCCTCTGGATGATTACTTTCTACTTGATATGCTGCAAAGATCATCCTTGGTAATTGTACAAGTCGTACGTGGAGTGCTTCATTGGGTTTTATGTGATTCATCATACCCATCCTTTCAGAGAGGGATATTTGGAGAGCATCTTTTAATGCAGTTACTAAACCGTCTTCCGATTCTTCCATATAAGCAAGAGCACCTTTAATATCCTGCTGAGATTGTATCATGCTAATTAAACGTTCTAAAACAAGACTTAAAGCTTCCAAAGACTTTGCTTCTTCTCGGGTTTCTTCAAGATGCTTTGTGAGCACTTCAATGGCCACATGAAGTGCTTTTGTCTTAAAAATACATTCAATATCTTGTACGGGCACTTTCAATTTTCTTAGGAATAAAATTTGCTTAATTCTTCGAATACAAACATCATCATAATATCTGTATCCATTACATTTACGAATACTTGTTAATATCCGCTTTTCTTCCCAGTACCTAAGAGTCCGATTAGATATATGATAAGTCTTGGAGACTTCTCCTATCTGCATCATTAGCTATGCCTCCTTCTCTCTAAAAACATGGTACACCCTTACGTGGCGTAAAGGTCAACTCTTTTTTTGTTTTCTTAGTACGTTATGCTACATCCTCTTCTTTAAATGCCAATGATCTATTGGCCTTATGCTTGTACTGTTGCTCTTTGATAAACAAGATAGCTAGCAGTACCAGTGCAATGATTGCAACAGCTGCAGTTAATACCCAACCTGTGGCACTGGGTTTTCCTACAAGGAACATGCCCATAAGTGCAGGTGATGATGCCCGTCCAGCATGTTGTATAAAACCAATCATGGAATTAAATCTGCCCCGGTGGTTAACGGGTGAATGGTTGGATATATAGACACCTGTATTCACCGTGGCAATGATTTCACCAGATGTCCATATGAACACAGTTACATAAAAAGGCCATAGAGTAGTTGAAAATGTTAGCATACCAAATCCAATGATGTAAGTGATAGCGGCAATACCCACATTAATGATGGGTTTTATATTTTTTGTCAGATGCATCAGTATAGGTGTAAATAGAATAACAATGATGGTGTTCGCTGTCATCACACTTCCAAATAATTTCGTACCTTGATTAATAAATAATTCTTCTAAGTGAAGGGGCATAACAAAACCATGTTGAAAATAGACAAACCCTAAAATGGAATTAATGATCACAAATGCAACAAGAAAAGGTCTTCTAATTAACGCAACAAAAATATTGCTTTTTTCTTCTTTTTCCCCTTCTCGTTTGGAGTTATTGATGGCTTCAATCTGTTCTCTACTTGGTCGCGTATCTTTAATAAAAAAGACAACCAATAATAAACTTAACATGGATGTAAGACCATCACCCCAGAATAACCAGCTCGTATAATTCTCAAATAAAAACCCTGCTAACATAAATCCAAATGCCAAGCCTAAATTCATACCTAAATACAATAATGAAAAACTCTGTTTTCGGTTCTCAGGTGTTGTTAAATCTGCTACCATAGCAGAACTTGCTGGAGCGGAGAAACTCCACAAAAAGCTGGAAGCAATGATTAAATAGGTAATCATCATACTGTTACCAAGAAAACCACAGGAAAAAAGTATCATGGCAGAGGCTGCCCTTGATGCAAGTAAGATCGTCTTTCTGCTATAACGGTCTACAAGAAAACCTGAGATGATGGTACCTGGTATACCTGCAAAAGCAGAAAAGGTCATGTATAAACCAGCAGCATCTTTTTCAAGACCTATTCGTTTGGTTAGAAACATCAATAGGAATGCATGAACAAAGCCACCAACGGAATTAACAAATCGTTGTATAGCCAGTATGTATACCTCTCTTGGTAAGCCTTTGTACTGGGTGAATGAGTTAATAAATACTCTAAACATGTTACGTCTCCTCCCCTTCTATGTCTAATCCACTGTCTAAGAAACGTATCCTTAATGTCTTTGAAAATACTTCTATTTCATAGGCTAAATTCAAGGACTTTCCACGAAATTAAACGTAACAACAGTCGTTCCAATAGTAAAGGGGAATATTACGTCAGCAGATTAAACGTCCATGTTTAATAGTGCAACTTGTAAAAGTTGCTTGAACCCATGCTGAACGCGCCGTTTGTCCGTGGCTCGCAGCTCCATATTCCCCTTTACTATTTCCACTCGGTATTGTTATCATACCTTGCATATGCATTTCATGGGCATTTCCTAGTAAGATAAAAAAGTGTATTCCATATATCATGCACTACCTTTGCTAAGTTGTCAAGCAAAAAATACAACCGCGCTTACGAACATATGTTCCATTATAAAGGATTGTAATGAAATTTGCAATGATTTTTATGCCATAGCACATCATTCTTTTGAAACCTATTGGGGGATGTTCCAAACAGATTTGTTTTAAAAATATCTATTAAAATGCAAAGAAAAAGTTGAATAATCCTCTTTGGACATTCAACTTACTTCCTATTTTTGCGATTCAATTAAAATCTATTGGTCAACAATACGATGTTTGAATTATTCTTTTTCTTCTTCATCTTTTTCTACAATAACTTCTACCGTTGAACCTTCATCTTCGTTACGCACTTCAACGGTTACATCCGTATCTTCATCTTCTATAACTTCTTCTGTCTCTTCATCATCAACTTCAAAGTCTTCGTAATCTTCATCTGCTTCTTCTTTCTTTTCATTTACAGAAAGTACAGCTCCTGTTAATTTATAATTGATATACACCGTTGGTTTATCTTCTAAATCGTTCACAATTTTTTCTATTTCTTCTTCTTCACTTTCTGGCTCATCTGATGAAAGTCCATTTTCAACTACAGCCTTACTGCTGGAACCTTGCATCTCAATCTGCCAGCCTTCTGGAACTTTGATTTCTATGACACTACATAGACCATAGATATCAATGGTAATTTCATCTTCTTCAATGACAGCCTCGGATAAGTCCATCTCAAGAACTGAGAACATGGCTGCATATGAACCGCCTTCATACTCATCTTCTTCATAAGCTTTTTCTTTTGTTTTGAATAAAAAGACTTCCTTATAATTCTCTTTTAATTCCTGATACTTTTTAAAGACTCTAAATCCTCCATAGGATGCTCCTGCAACAGCTGAAATTTTTAATGCTTTTTTTATGAATCCCATGACCATTCCTCCTTTAAGTTTTTTCCAAATATTTCATTATTCTATTATAACCCAGTTACACTAGGAATGTAAATCACTATAATATTAAGTTTATATTATGTAGCATATCCAAAAATTATCCTAAACATGACTTATTTACATAAAAATGCTATTGAAAAAGAAGAATGATTATGCTATAATATCGTCAGTGACCAATTGGTCACCATTTTCACAACAATCAGTGACCACCTGGTCTCTAAGGAGGAATAGACATGCCAACACAACTTTTTAACGCTCTCGATCAAGAAAAACGATTAAAAATCACCCAGGAAGCCCTTCAGGAATTTGCAGAAAATAGTTATTCCGAGAGTTCCACCAATAATATCGTGAAAAGAGCTGGTATAAGTAAAGGCAGTCTCTTTAAATATTTTACCAACAAGGAAGATTTATATTTTTATATTCTAGATGATAGCATACAACGTTTCTTAGATAGTTCCAAAGAAGCAATAACCACCCTTCCTAATGATTTCTTTGAAAGAGTCGCCACCTATGCTGACATTGAATTCACTTGGTATATGCATCATCCTATGGCGTATAAGCTGATAAAAAAAGCTTTCATTGACGACCAAAGTGACATCTATAAAAAGACCATTAAAAAATATCAAGTAATGGGTAACAGCTTTTATTACACCTTATTTCAAGATATAAACATGAACGGCTACAAATGGAATAAGAATAAAATACTTGATATGTTAAGGTGGCTGTTAGAAGGCTTTAATGCATCCTTTATGAAGGATATAGCAGGTAATGAAGGGATTGATTCTATAAAAGATAGGTATTTAAAAGAGCTTCAGGAATACATGACCATATTAAAAGAAGGCATATGCAAAGAATAAGGAGGTTATATCATGTTCTACCATGGAAAAGGGAAAAAAATAAACATGGGTGATACCCATATGGATTATGTGGTTTTTGGACGTGGACAAACGCCACTCATTATTCTTCCAGGGCTAAGCGACGGGCTGAAAACCGTAAAAGGTCAAGCATTCGTACTCGCCAATTATTACAAGCAATTTACCAAAGATTTTACCGTTTATGTGTTCAGCAGAAAAAATCATCTAAAAGAAGGATACAGCACACGGGATATGGCACGGGACCAATATCAAGTCATGGTAAAACTAGGCCTTAAAAATGTCTACCTCATGGGTGTATCCCAAGGCGGCATGATTGCTCAGCACTTAGCCATTGACTATCCGGAAATCGTACAAAAGCTTGTGATTGGAGTATCTGTTTCAAATCAAAATGAAACTCTTCAGGGTGTGGTAAAAAGCTGGATTAGAATGGCTGAAAACCGTGACTATCAGTCCCTTATGATTGACACCATGGAGAAAACCTTTACCGATAAACATCTGAAGAAATACAGACCTTTTTACCCCATTATCAGCAGGATGGGCAAGCCAAAAGCTTATGATCGCTTTCTAATACAAGCAAAAGCTTGCATGCACCATCAAGCTTATGATGAACTTCCTAAAATTACGTGTCCAACACTGGTCATCGGCGGTGATAGCGACCAAGTTGTTGGAAAAAATTCATCTGAAGAAATGGCTCATCAGATAGAAGGTAGTCGATTAGTCATCTATAAAGATCTTGGTCACGGTGCTTACGAAGAAACAAAAGATTTCAATCAGCAAGTCATAGACTTTCTATTGGATATGTAGCCGATGTAGGCTATACAGTATAAAACACCCTAACAAATAGCAATAAGGAATAGTTCTCCCCGAACTATTCCTTATTGCTATCCATATCATCAGCGTTTTTATTCATTATTCTTCTTTTTCTACTCGCATAACCATCTTTGCATCCACTTCAGCAGGATACTTCTCCCTAATGACTTCAGCATATACATCTATGACATCACCAGCTTCCAATTCAGAAAGATTAAAATCAACAACCGTACTCGATAGAATGATTACATGATATTCCATACCGTCCTTATCTTTTGTCATGAGCATCATTTCACCTGTTGCATCAATGCGGTCAATTTTATCCACATTTAAGGTCATAGCTGAATCTTTCAGGTATACATGGTAGAGTATATTGTCACCATTAACGATATAGTCAACCATAAGACGATCGCCAACTTTACTTGTTAATGGCTCACTGATAGTAAGTGTTATATCACCATCCGTAGATGCGATAACTACTTGCTGATCTGTCATTTCTTTGATGGTGCCTTCTACTCTTTTTATGGTGTCTCCCATGGTGGTATGCCGTACCGTAAAGTCCATCTTAATTTTTTCAACGGTATAATCCTTGTCCTTTTTTATAATACCTACTGTTTCGCCAACATAACACTTTTCAATGCCTTCCACATGGGTATAGTCTTTCATGGTATCACCTGATAGTATGGATACTGTCCCCTCTCTTATTGCATGAATTGTACCGACAATGTCATACTTCTTCAAGTCTGTTGATGCATCGTTTTCTCCATGATTGTCGACTGAATCAGGTGTAGAAGTATTACCTTCATTGGCTTTGTCTTTATCATGTGTACACCCGGTTAATATCTGTGATGCAACGAATAAAATCAATGCTATTGTTATTATTTTCTTCATCTTATTCATACTCCTTTTGCTTAGGCTTTTTCTAGTTATGTATATGAGACGCTATGGTTGACAAAAAAGTTCCATCCATTGTGTACATATTGTATAGACGTCATAAGCTGTAATCGCTTTACTAACGACATATACGATGTCATGACCGAAAATCGCTTTTCATTTACCTAAGATTAGTATATGATGATAACATCTTACCAAGGAGCAAACATAGGGAGGTATACCAATGAAACAAGTCTATGCGCCTGGTTGTGGGCTTATGATCTACCAACCGGAACTTGCCAAGAAAGTACACACCTTTTTAAATTCCACAAGAGGTCCTATTCAAGCACATCATATATGCTGCAAACACAACCCTTGCTTAGAAAAAGATACATTGATTATTAACACCTGTTCAGGATGTGATAAAAGATTTCGAACACTTTATGAGGGTATAACAACCATAACTCTATGGGAAATATTAGCTGAAAGTGCAACATTTCCTTTTCCAGATTATAAAGGTTTAGAAATGTCTATTCAAGATGCTTGTCCTACCCGTTCAGAGAAAAGAGTACATAGAGCCATAAGAAAATTACTGAAAAAAATGCATATCCAAGTAATCGAACCCGAAAACACAGGTACCAAGTCTATCTGCTGTGGTGACAGCTTTTATGGAAAAATCCCAGTTGACCATGTGAAGGAACAAATGAAAAAAAGAGCACGTAACATGCCTTGTGATCATGTGGTTGTCTATTGTATTTCCTGCATTAAATCCATGTATATCGGTGGTAAAAAACCTCGCCATATACTTGATCTATTATTTAACATGCCCACAACCATCGGTACCTTTGAGCCAGACACTTGGCATAAAGAATTGAATCAATATATAGAAGCTCATTAAACCATGGGGCTTTATCACGAAAACAAAATAACGTCAATGTGTAGGAAATGATAAGAGGTTAAGCTTTTATCGTTTCCAAAAACCTCTAGCCAGTAAAATTTCATTCATGTGACAGCCCCATGCAACACATGTCCATAGCAAATATCCACCTATAATAACCATGTTTGCAACAGACATTTGCATGCTTATCCATTACCATCTTATTCTGTTCCCATGGTCATCATTAGAAAACCTGAGAATGCAGCATTGTTAGGTGCTAATGAAGCATCTACTTGTTGTTTCATAGCATTAATGTTCTCACGATATGTCACAAAGAAATCGTAACTTGGCCTTGGTTTGTAAGTAAGCCCCTCCAGCTCATATTTCTTAATGACATTCTTAACGGTTGTTGGTTTGAATAATAAATCTTTGTCTGGATAATAATAGCAGCGAAAAACGGTTAACAAGGTCCATTTCGCTAATTTATATTCAGACAATATGTCAAGAAGCTGATTAAATCCCTTCTCTTCATCACCATGAATCAATTCTTTTAATCCTGCAACAAGAATCTTTTTGTTATCTATACGCATACCTCTTACTGCATCACGAAACTTAGGTTTTTCAAACAGTGATACCATAGAAGAACGAGTCACCATTTTGACCATGTTTTCTGCTGTTTCCTCTACTTGATTGAATGCGGAGGGCTTAAAACTCTCTTTCGCAAAATCCACAAGTTTGTCCATCTTATGCTTCTTGCTCATTTCAACCATTTCAGGTGTATCAAAGCCCTGTGGGTATTCCATGAAAAATGTTCTTTCTGCTTCCTTTAGCTTATTGATATTCATCACCATTTCTCCTCTCTCGTTGACCATTATTCTTATTATGCTTCACAATTGCTTGACTTTATTATACCACACATCTAAAAAACAAAGGGACTATGTGGCGTCTTGGGAAGCAAGTTATTGTGTTAAGAAAGTGTCCTTGACGCATATAAAAATGCTTTTACTTAACATGCTAAGTTAAAGACTTATCTATAAGACGATAAAGAGGTTTATACATGTATGCATAACCTCTCTCGTTACGTGTTTTATATTTATTTTGCTTGAATGATTGCAGGAAACGTGTATTGATTAAATATCTCAAAATGAATGGGATCCTTCTCTAATTTGGATGCCAACATGGTCCCTTCAAAAGCAGCAAACAGTGCCTTTGCTTTTTCATCAGGATATTCAATGGCTTCACCCTTCAATATGTCTGTTATCCAAGACGTCATCACGTTGTATAGCTCCAAAAGCTTCAACCGAAAGGATTCATTCTCATCCGATAACTCCACAACCAGATTTCCAAAGGGACATCCTCTTTTAAGCTCCAGCTCAACCAAACGATTAAAAAAGATATTAAAAAATTGCTTTATGCCTGCAATGGTGTTATCACTTTGACTCATGCCATAAGAGGTATCTTTAATATACAACTCAATAATCGCCAAGCCTAGCTCTTCCTTACTCTTAAAATAATGATAAAAAGAGCCCTTAGGAATGGATAGTTCATCCAATATACTTTTTATACCTACATGATGGTAGCCCTGTTCATGAATTAAACGAGCTGCCGTCATGATAATTGCTTCTCTCTTATTCATATAATCACCATACACTTTCTCTGGTGTTTATTATAACTAATAAGATTTCCACTTGTCAATTTTTAATAATTATACTTATCCACGTGACCAAAACCTAAGCTGTTATCTGTCACTTCTACCTCATTCAATTCTATGCGATAGACGCTCATCATAGATGGGTCACCAGGTAACTCTTGTAGGAATGGATATTTTTGCATTAAAAGACCCATAGCTTTTTGCATTTCTTCTGGCTGCTCGACCTTGAAAGCTTTACCATTGGCTCTTATATATTTCACTTGTGCTAATTCTTGGATATTCATAGCTGGCTTATCTACCACAACGTATACACGATTATCTTCTTTTAATTCAGCAACTTTTCTGGTGTTATTAAATGTCGTAAAATAAATATGTGATTCATTTTCTTGGTCAATAGCAAAATCAACGGATCTTACATTAGGGAATCCGCTATTATCTAAAGTAGCCAATCTTAATAGTTCATGTTGCTCAAGAATATCCTTAACCTTATTTCTCATAATAATTTGTCCTCCGCATATTTTTAATATTAGACCGGTCGTATACTTATTATAAAGGATAAACCACTTGTTTGTCAAATGGTTTTTTATAACAAAGGATGCTTATTATATTTTGCGTATCCATGGTCTACTGGATACTCCTTTATCCCTTCTTTTTCATATCGAGATTCATTAAACCAATACCTTTTATATCCCTAATTAACGTATCCGATGTCACATGTATAGCCAGTTCTTCAATAGCAGAAATACTTGCTATGATACAGATAATCGTACCTAAAATCGTCACATCCATTATCTTGTACAGAAATGGAAATATGAATAACAGTAAGCCAACCAATTTATTGGCATAGGTATGTAGGATAGCAAATGTATGATATTTCCAATAAGCAGTAACCACCGCCACCAACCTGATGACACCTATGGCTGCAATCCATACAATTAAGCCTATTGGCAGGGTTAATAGGGGCACAAAAATGATGAGCATGACACTTAGTAATAGCATATCAGCAATACTATCTAGTAAGGCGCCTAATTTACTGGTTGTATTGGTTTTTCTGGCAATATAGCCATCAACCATGTCACTAAGCCCACATATGACATAGGTTAACCAAAACTCGGTACTAAATGGTTCTATTACCGTTAACATGATGGCTAACAGTATGCGAAGTCCTGATAGTATGTTGGGTATATGTCTCTTCATTGGACCCATTATAGTTTTCTATACCAATAGCGGTATATCTCTTTAAATCCTAACTGATCATATAGGTTTTCAGCAACCTTATTACCTACAACCACTTGTAAGTAAGCATGATTAGCCCCTAATCTCTTAGCTTCCGCAATGAGTTTATGCATAACAGCTTTCCCATAACCCTTACCTCGATAAGATATATTCACATGAATATCAAAAATACCCACATACCCCTTATCCACAACACCATACCCAAAAGCCACAGCTTTTCCTTCTTCCTTATGTAGCACCCATATGGTTTTGCCGATAATGCTATTCAACATGGTCTTTAATACTGTCTTGGTACTTTCTTTTTGAATATTTGTATTCTTGATGTACCCATTAACCCATTCTTTTTCTAATGAAAATGCGACATCTGTTGTTGGTTGAATCACAGGGTTACATGCCTCCAAGTCTAATACCCTAACAGCTGTATCATCAACTTTATTATAGCCTAGAGCTTCTAGTGTATTATCCAAGTTGACTAAGTGACTATTTGCTGTCATTTTATATATTGTGGGCAAATCAAGCTCGTTATAAAACCTTTTGCAGTAGTCAATTTTATCCTTCAAATCTATCTGGGAAGGATATAACGGGTTAATTGAATTGGCTCGCTTTGTGTAGCCACCTGAAACCCTAAGTACCCATCCATCATACACATATGTGTGTAAAGATGGCCATGCATTCATGGATAATTCTTCAATAAACCTTATCATGATTTCACTCCTTTAAGCTAAATATCCATTGAGTGAGACAGCTTTTTCTCGTTTTCATGTTCTATTTATTATGTATAAAGTTACGTTTTACCCATTGTTAAGTAAGTTTTTTTTCAATGGGTTGATAGTCAAACCAATTAAAGGACACTTTTGTTTCTGCATGTGATACCACATACATGCCCATGTAAGTTCCAGTAAATTTCCCCTTGGCTACTTCTGTAGATATTAATTGCGTACGTCCTGTTCCAACGTACTGTATTGATGTCTCTGAGGTCCCCCATCCAAAAGCATAATGGTGTTTGTCACCTTTAACAGCCAAAACAATTGGTTGATCTTCTTTCATGTGGATTTCTTCTTGGTAATCAACCACAAAGATATCACCAACTGTTTTTTTGATCTGTAGATATCTCTGATTGTTGCATTGCACGATAGCAATCTCATAGTGGTGTTCGTCGCTGTAAAAAACAGTTAAGCCTGCCTCATCGCCATTTTTCATTGTCCCTGGTTCTACTGATGTCATGGCTAAGCAGTCAAAATGCTTCTGTCTTCTCCCTAAAAATGTCGGTGAATCCACCTCACTTAGTGTGACAGGTGTACCTGTTAAAATTAGCTTACCCTGCTCATGATTTAACTGGTAATTGGCTTTTTGGGGGTTACGAATAGTATTCCAATACATCTTCATATTGGAAGATTTAAAAGTATCTCTTGAAGGTTCATTCTCCAGTATTACTTCTGTAAATGGACGTTCAACAGTCATATGTATGTCAATCTCTCTACCTTCATTAATAACAGGCCATCCGTCATTGGTCCATGTAACTGGTGCTAAGAAAGTCTCTCTACCAAGATGATGCCATCCTTCAGCAGTTGGGCGTATACCGAGAAAAACAAACCACCAATTACCATGATTATCTTCAACAAGATCGCCATGACCTGTTGCTTGAATAGGATTGCCTGCTGATTCCCGATGAGTGATAATGGGATTGTGAGGACAACTTTCATAGGGTCCCCATATGGATTTTGATCGAGCTATGGTCTCCATATGGCCATACGAAGTACCTCCTTCTGCAACCATTAAATAGTACCACCCATGACGATAGTATAAATGAGGAGCCTCCACATATGCTCCACCTGTACCCGTCCATAACTCTTTGGTTTCTGTTAATAATGTCCCAGTTTCAATATCTATCTCAGCAAGAACAATATGTCCAAAAAAAGCATCTGTACCTTCATTGGTGACGATATAGGTTTTCCCATTCTTGTCAAAAAATAATGTGGGGTCAATACCACCTATGTTTACCCATATAGGGTCCGACCATTCGCCATGAATATCATCGGTGTACACATAAAAATTACCACCTTTACCAATATTGGTTGTCACCATATAATAGCGTCCATGATGGTGTCGGATAGTAGGTGCAAAGATTCCTGCTGATTTTCTAACTTTAGTTAGATTAAGTTGTGATGTTCTTGTTAGGCAATGACCTATCTGTTGCCAATGGACTAAATCTTTACTTTTAAATAACGGCACACCTGGAAAATATTCAAAAGTACTGGTTACTAAATAATACCAATCGTCCACACGACAGATACTAGGGTCGGGATAAAATCCAGATATAATAGGATTTGTATACTCCATGAGCTTGCCTCCTTTTTAAAATTGCAACGTATTATCGCGCAACTTTTTTATGGTTATTATACCTTATTTTCTTTTCTATATAAAGGCTCTACATGATACTATTCGTAACGAAGATGATCTCAAAATCCAGCTATTAATGCCCTATCTACTACCCAAATGTATGCATTGGTAAACCCTTAACACCAGGTCTAACCCTAAACAACCCACCTGCAAATGGCTGTTTCGCTTTTACATGCTCATCTACACCTATGCTGGCTGTTGTGATATAAAGCTCATCCAGATTCTTACCTCCAAAAGCACAGGACGTCACATTGCACACAGGTACATGAACTTTTTCCAGTAATTTCCCTGTAAAGGGATTAAAACGGTTTACAGCATAACCTCCCCACATTGCTACCCACAGCATCCCCTCAGAATCCATACACATGCCATCTGGGTGTCCTGCTCCCTCTGGTATTTCAATAACATAACGTTTATTGCTTAGTTGACCCGATTGAGCCTCAAAATCAAAGGCTGCTATTTTCTTCGTGGGTGTATCAATGTAATACATGGTTTTATTATCAAGACTCCAAGCTATACCATTGGAAATCCTCACATTGTCGAGGACTTTTTGCACCTGACAGGATATATTCAGTACATAAAGACTTCCACGAGGTTCTTGATCCTGTTCATCTTTGCTCATGGTTCCTGCCCATAATCGTCCTTCACTATCACATTTTCCATCGTTAAACCGATTATGGGGCAAATGCGCTTCTGGGTCTAATAGATGTGTCATATGACGCTTCTCAAAGTCAATATGGTAAAACCCATCTTCAAGAGCTCCCACAAGACCTCCAGATTTTGCTACAGCAACACATCCCACGTTTTTACCCGTTATCATGGTGGTGTTGATTGTCGTCTCTGGATTGTACTGATGTATGTGGTTGGCTAAACAATCAACCCAATACAATACTTGAGCTTTATGGTCCCAGCATGGACCCTCACCTAATGTTGCTTTTAAATCTAATATTAAATCTGGCTCATTCATACATATTGCCTCCTTGACGTCACGCTATAATAAAATCCATACCTTTCTATTGTATGTCATCATCTAACCGTTGTAAAATACTAAATGATCATTCTCATAGCATGTCCTAACATACCTTTTTCCATGATGAATATGCTAATCATCATGTTACGCCGTCGTGTTTTTACAAGTATTATACCTCATCATCCTATAAAATAAAACTATCCTATTTTGGAAGTGTTCCTTACACCAAAAAAGAGGATAGATGATATGCCCCTATGATACCCAGCAATCCATAAAATAATAGAAGGAAGGTTATGTGAATATGCCCGTTATAAAAATTGATATGGGATTAACATCAAAAGAAGTTAAGAAAGAACTCATTGAGAAGGTAACAAAGGCTATGAGTGAAACAACCAACATACCTGAACAACATTTTACTGTCATTATCTCCGAAGGAGATGCTGATAATTTTGGTGTTGGTGGTGTTCAACTATCCGAGATGCATAAATAATAGATGCATAAGATAACCCAGTAATTCAAACCCTAAAAAGTAGGAGCAGCTATTCTATCATGATAAAATGGCTATTTCTACTTTTCTGGTATACATATAGGGTGAAGTTGACATAACAGATACTGTTTATAGAAGATTGTGATGTTACGTGATCAGCACAATCCTTTCATTCATGTTATACTGTAGGTATATCATGATAGATGCTTCATTTTGAAATATAAAAGGGGGGAGCTACAGGTGTTTAAGATACGATTTTTTAATGAGGTGGATCCATCGCTCAAGCCTTTCATTCGCCATTATTGGTATGTGAATAATGATGAAAACATAACCATTAGCCAGAATTTATTGCTCCCTATGGATCATGTTGATTTAATTATGAACATAGGAAATCCATGTATTTATGGGGAAGATCCTAACTTATGTAAGCCAGAAAACATACATTTTCATGGCATCAGGGAGCATGCGTCAAAAATTACCCAATGGGGACGACTACGGTCGTTTGGTATTACCTATACACCATGGGGGTTTTACTTCTTTACGAAAAAACCCATGGGACAATATGTTGATCGCATCGTTAATTTAAGAGAAACAAACACCATGCTTTGCCAAGAACTGTCTGCTCATATTGCACAATTTCATAACCCCTCATCCTTTATTAAGCAAATGGAAAAATCCTTGATGAAAAGTGTTCGTGCTACAGAAGAAGAACTCGATGAGTGTAGCATCATCGAAAATTTCATGGCATCCGATCTGCCACATATTCAGACTTATTGTGAAAGGAATGGGTTATCCACTCGAAAGTTAGAGCGTTTATTTAGCAAATATATTGGTGTTAGTCCTAAAAGATTTATGAATATCGTAAGATTTGAAGAATGTGCTAGAGATATTATATCTGGTAATGAATCCAGCCTAACAGATATTTCGTATAGAAACGGTTATTATGACCAACCTCATTTTGTTAAGAATTTTAAAGGTTATACAGGCTATGCGCCTAGAGATTTCCAATCGGATAAACCAGCTCTCAAATCACATTTTGATTGTGATAGCTAATATTTCTCTAACGGTTATAAAAAACAGTTAGTTTAACATGCAACGTTAAAACTAACTGTTTCCATCATTCATGTATGGCTATTTTATTTTTCAAACCCTTCATAGGATACGATTTCATCCAGAGGCTTACGGGTCTCTTGATGCCGGTCTGGTGATAGTGGTTCTTCACTTGCATAACCAATAGCAAGAAGATTAATGGGCTCTAGATAATCTGGCAGGTCAAAAACTTCTTTAATCACATCCGGTTTAAAATAATCAATCCAAACACTGCCAAGCCCTAATGCTGTTGCTTGCAACATCATATGATCCGTCACAATACTTGCATCAATATCCATCAATGATTTCCCATCAAATGGTCTAACCCATGATCCTTCCTTATGACTACATACCATGATGACAAGCGGTGCGTCATAGACATTGGCAGCTTTGCTGATCTTCTTTAATCCTTCTTCTTTCCTAAGAACAATAAGATGATGTGGCTGTTTATTAGCACCTGTTGGTGCAATCCGACCGGCTTCTAAAATTGTAGCCACTTTACTATCTTCTACTTTGTCGGATGTGTATTTTCTTACAGAATATCGCTTTTTTGCTAATGCTAAAAAATCCATTATTCTTCCTTCCCTTCATTCTCCATTTTTTACGTATGGTTGATTTTTTATCAACCTATGGTATTATTATAACTATAATTATCATTTATTCAAGTATGCACTTTTAAGTGCTATACTACCCAAAATGATACTGTAAAGAAAAGAGGTAAGAATACGATGAAACAATCCATGGATAACTTTAACTGTCCCATTGAAGCCACTTTGGCGCTTATTGGTGGCAAATATAAATCCCTTATTTTATGGCATCTTATCAATGAAACCCTACGTTTCAATCAATTAAGTAAACTTATTCCACAGGCAACACCCAAGATGCTTACACAGCAATTAAGAGAATTAGAGGCTCATGGCTTAATCAACCGAAAGGTTTATCCCGTTGTCCCCCCAAAGGTGGAATACACGTTGACAGATTTTGGGAAAAGCATCACGCCAATCTTAACCGCCATGCTGGATTGGGGTAATACGTATTTAGAAAAACATAATGCCACAACGCCTTGTACACCCAATGAACTTACCACTCATTGATTGGACCTTAAGGTAAACATGGGAATACTCATTACAAGTGGGTATTATCCCATCATCTCGGCAATACGTTGAAGAAAGATATGCTGTATTTCTTCTCTCTCCCCAAGTCCTTTTAATTGACAGTTTACCTGAATATGTTTTTCTTCTAGCAATGCCTTATAGGAATCTTCTTCCCCTGCCATATCGTTTATGGCATGATCCCCTGCTACCATCATTAAGGGTACCAATGTCATCTTCTTATATGTATTTTCTATCTTATGAATCACATGGTCTATTTCAGGATAGCCCTCTACGTTGGCCAGGAGTATATCATCTCTTCTATCCTTTATTTTATTTTGCAGCATACTGTAGCAGGCGTTTGCAAAATGTTCCGTACCATGACCCATGAATAGAATACCTTCATGCTCTTTTTCTTCTGGTAAAGTATTCAATAACCCGTCAATGACTTCATCATAATGCCTTTCTTCATACAATAATGGAAGACCTAAGCTGATCTTTCCTTTCGTTCGATGCCGCATACGAATCACAGCATTTCTCACCTTTTCGTATTCATAACCTGGAATAATATGTAAGGGCTGCACATAAATTTCTTCCATGCCGGAATCAACCATTTTTCCCAGCGCTTCTAGGGGTGTATCCACATGGATATCGTCTCGTTCTTTTAATTTTTTAATAATCATGTTGGATGTAAAAGCACGCCTTACCTGATAATCCGAATAGCTCTCTTCAATTTTTTTTTCTATGGATTCAATACACTTTTTTCTTGTGGCTGGATAAGACGTTCCAAAGCTAACGACTAATATTCCTTTTTTCATCATGTCCTCCTCTATGATACCTTTACTTTTTGCGTATAATTATTTAGGGTAAGTACAGAATTTAAGAGTGTTTTGGTGTATGGGTGCTTGGCTTCTGCCATGATGTTTTTACTTGCTAGCATGTCCACAAGCTTACCTTCATACATGATATATATGCGATCACAGATGTTTTCAGCCAGAGCTATATCATGTGTGATAAAAAGACTGGCATAGTTCTGCTGCGCCTTCATATCAAACAGCAGTTCTATGATGTCTTTTTGTATGGATACATCAAGGGCCGATGTACATTCATCACATATAATAAGACTTGGCTTAATACCCATTGCCCTAGCAATGACAATTCTTTGCAGTTGGCCTCCACTGAGTTCATTAGGGTATTTCTTCATGCAATGGCTTTCAAGATTAACCATCTGAAGCAATGCTTTTGCATGAGCATAGGCTTCTCGTTTAGGCATGCGTTGGAAATTAATAAAAGGTTCTGCTAAATATTGCCCCATGGTCATCCTTGAACTAAATGTATCCAATGGGTTTTGAAAAATCATTTGAACCTGTTTATAATATTGTTTTAGATTTTTTCTTTGTAAGTGGGTGATATCTTCTCCCTTAAAAAACATAGCACCTTCTGAGGCCTGGGTTAAATGCGATATGATTCTTGCCAATGTACTTTTCCCGCAACCACTTTCGCCAACTAATCCGATACACTCACCTGGCTTAATTATCAGGTTAACGTCCTCAACCACCTTTACATAGTCACCCTTATGGTCTCGATATTGTTTACCAATTCCTTTTAACTCAAGAATCGCATTTTCTTTCATATCATCATCCTTTCATGTGAGGTATGGCCGCCAATAACTCCTGTGTATAGATTGTGCTTGGCTGTGTCATGACTTTGTCTGTTTTATCATGCTCAACCACGCTGCCATTGCGCATCACCATCATTTTATCAGACATATAAGCTGCACCACCCATGTTATGGGTTACCATGATAATACTGGTATGAAAATGCTCTCTCAGAAGCATTAACTCATCCATGATCTGTTTTTGTGTAAGAACGTCTAAGGCACTGGTTGGTTCATCTGCACATATTAATTTGGGTTCCAAAGCTAAAGCCATTGCAATAGCAACCCTCTGCTTCATGCCGCCACTTAGTTGGAATGGGTAAGCATTCATGACCCTATCCGTCTCATGAAGATTCATTTTCACTAATGTTTCTTTGGCTAAATCTAACGCCTCTACCTTAGATAGCTTTTTATGGCTTTGAATACATTCGACGAATTGTTTGCCTATCCTCATAATGGGATTAAAGTAAGAACCTGGGTTTTGAAAAATCATAGCCATGTCATTGCCACGTAAGCTTCGCCACTGTTCTTTATTGTAATGGCGGATATTCTTCCCTTCAAAATATATTTCCCCTGATCGGATTTCTGCTAGAGGTGACAGCAGATTCATGATGGTTCGAACCAACGTTGTTTTACCACTACCGCTTTCACCAACAATACCTATAATTTCTTTATAACCAATGGTTAAATTAATGTCTTCAATGACATTTCCCTCGCCAGGATAGTGTACGGTGAGGGATTTCACTTCAAGTAGTTTTCTCATCTTGTCTTAACCCCAATCATTCCATGGTTACCCGGTCATCAATATAATAGACTTCTGAAATAAATCGGTAAACACCACCTACATTTTTGTTGGTCACAATGGTTCCTTCTTGATAATATAAGAAAATAGAAGCCACATCGTCCATCAAAATCTTAGCACCTTCAGCACCCAACCTATGTCTTGAATCCTTATTCAGTTCCTTATCCAGTGCTAGACAGACCTTATCTAAGTCTTGATTGCTGTAATGTCCATAATTGCCTGAGCTGTCTGTTTTATAGCTGGCTTCCAGAAAATATTGAGGGTCAGCCGTAGGGGCAGAAGTCCATCGCTCCCATAATAAATCATACTCGCCTGAACTGGCTATATCTGCATAGTTCTCTACTTGAACAATGTCCACACCTAGACCAATTTCCCTATATTGAGATTGCATGGCCATACCAATGTTATTGGCATCATTACCATGATTTGATCTTGATATATAGGTAAGGATCATGTTTTCCCCATTCATTTCTCGAATACCATCCCCATCTGTATCAACCATGTTCAATTGATCCAATAGTTCATTTGCTTTTTCTGGATTATAAGGGTAGGCATCGTCTTCCTTCACATGAAAAGGCAGCATATCATTAAAAGGTCCTTTAGCTGGAATACCCTTAACGATTTGACTTGCATAGGTGGCTTTATCGATACCGTAACATAGTGCTTGTCTAAACGCCAAATGCTTCATGTAGGGTTTGTCCATATTAATTCTTAAAAGGAACACCCTTAGATTGGGTCCTTTTTGGACCACATAATGATCATCGTTTTCAAATAAAGCCAGATCCTTTGGACTCACTTGAGTCGCTAAATCAATTTCACCAGATTGCAATGTCATGGTACGTGTTGAAGCATCCTGTATGTATTTCACATTGACCACATCCACACCAATATCACCACTCCAATGGGATGTATGCTTATGGAGCGTCATACCAACACTGGGCGTAAAGGTCTCTACTTTGAATGCACCTGTTGTAATCGGCTTGAATTTAAACTGCTCATCATCAGCCACTGATGCATCCACAATGACAAAAACCGGGTCTGCTAAATTGTTAATGAGGGTTGCATAGGGTATAGTGGTCTTAATGGTTAATGTTTGCCCTTCTGCGGTGATGGATTCTACAGGGAATTTTACGTCATCCCGATCGGATATGTCTAAAGCTCTCTCAATAGACGCCTTACAAGCTTTGGCATCCACCACATGACCATTATGGAATGTGACATTTTCTCTTATCTGAAAGATGGTTGTCAGCTCATCCACTTGCTCATAAGATGCAGCAATAACGGGTTTGAATTCAAGGTTTTCATCCACTTGAACCAGGTTCTCTCCAATACCACATCGTGTTAACGCCCAACCATTCCAGCCTTCAGTGGGTTCAAGATTACTGTCAAACCAAAACACTGCCATGTTCAACACTTTTTCCTGTGCGGCTTCACCTGCGCCATTTTGATTGACCTGTTGTTGACGACTTTGTCCTGTACATCCCATACATAGGACACTGATAATGATCAAGATGCTTACTAGTTTTTTCATTTCCTTCTCCTTCTTATCACTTATTGATGATAAACCTATTTAAACGATTATATATTGGTCATTTATACATGCTTTGGATCTAAGATATCTCTTATGGCATCCCCAAGCATATTGAATATGGAAACCACGATAAAGATGGCTAATCCAGGATAGATTAACAACCACGATGCTGTTTGCAGGTAGTCTCTGCCTTCATTTAACATATTTCCCCATTCGGGTGTTGGGGGTTGAACACCTAATCCAAGAAAGGATAGGCCTGCTAAGGATAACATCATCCCACCAATATCTAATGCAAACTTCACAATCAAGGGGGATATTATATTAGGTAAGATGTAGACCCTAATCACTTTCAACTTGCTGGCACCACCCATCACAGCTGCATGTATGTACTCCCTATCTTTTATATCCAATACCAGGGTTCTTGTTAATCGTGCATACTTGGTCCACCAGATAATGGATAGCGCTATGATGGTATATTTCATGCCTTGTCCTAATACACCTACAATGGCAATGGCAAACACAATATCAGGAAATGCCAATACTGTGTCAGCCATCCGCATGATGGCTGTATCCACAAATCCTCCTGCTAATCCAGAAACAATGCCCAGGGTTAAACCTAAAACGAAGATAATACCCAATAATAAAATCGTTGTTCCAAGCGATACACGAGCACCATGTAAGATTCTTGAATAAATGCACCTTCCTACCTGATCTGTCCCAAAAGGGTATTGTTCACTGGGCTCCTGTAAGATATTGGCAAAGTCCGTTGCTAATGGGTCATTGGGTGCTAATAAGGGTGCAATCATTGAAAAAATAATGGCTAGAACAGCAATGGAAGCAATCATCACAAAAAAGACTTTCTTTCTTTTAAACGTCATCTTGATAGCCTCCTAACCGAACTCTTGGGTCAAGTAACTGTGTTGTCACATCGACTAAGAAGTTAATGCTTACATAGATAAATGCCATAAATAATACATAACCCTGCAACAAGGCGTAATCCCTATAGGTGACGGCATTAAGTGCCATGGAACCTAGACCCGGCCAAGAAAAAATATTTTCAACAATAACGGTACCTCCTAAGAGAACAGCAATGGATAAGCCCAGTAAGGTAATGATGCTCTTTAGGGCATTGGGTAATATATGCTTCTTCATTATTCTCATTTCATGAATACCTCGGGCTCTTGCCCCCACCACATAATCTTCTGTGTACTGTTCCAATACTGCCGCCCTGATTTGGCGAATGTAGCGTCCAGATAATGGTATCGCTAACGTTAAGGCTGGTAGTATAACACTATTAAGATCGTATGGATTTGTTATGGTAAACCAACGCTGCTTCACAACAAAGTAATAGATTAATATCAACCCTAACCAAAAACTTGGCATGGATATGCCTGCAAAAGAAATGCCCTTAATCACCTGATCAATGAACGTATGAATTTTAACTGCAGATAACACCCCTAATGAAAGAGAAAAAACAATTAACAACACGATAGCAGCTACCGCTAACCGGATGGTCATTAACATCCGGCTACCTAAGACCACTGCTACTTGTTCTCTTTCAGAAGATGAATAACCTAAGTTGCCTCTTAATACACCAATCAACCAATTGCCATACTGTACGATAAATGGGTCATTAAGTCCCATTTCCTCTCTCGTTTTTTCTAATAATTCTTCTGTTGGTATAACATCATGAGCCGTTAACATCATTTCAGCTGGATCACTTGGGCTGATATATGTCAATAAAAAGGTAATAAAAGATGCCAGCAGCATCACGATTATGAGTTGTATGCCTCTACTTATAATGTATTTTCTCATGCTCATTCCACCGTTTTCTTATTATTTACACCAAATACGACATGATATGGGGTATTTTTCTAAACAAAAAAGAGATACCCTTGACAAAAGTATCCCTTGCTTATATGTATATGCTCCAATTAACATCGAGTATCTAAAGTTCATATACCTGAAGAACGCATAAAGCAAACAGACTTCCCTCCGAAGTTGTATGAGTCCATTTATGGCAGGTCTCCTGGCTTACAATCACCCTACTCTTCACCTTCCCATCCTCAGACAGTGGTATACGAATTTCGTCATGCTTACAGTAGCGGGGGCTGCAAAGGTCTTACACCTTTTTCCCTATTCTCTCATGATGAGCACCATAAAATCTTCCCTATTCATTTTTATTGATAACAGTTTATCACCTTAGACAAAATTTGTCAAAAGTCTTTCTTATAAATTTTTGTAAATTTTTATGCTTTTTCTTAATGATCATTTCGTTTGATCTGGTTGGG
Organism: Vallitalea pronyensis; assembly: GCF_018141445.1. Lineage (NCBI taxonomy): Bacteria > Bacillati > Bacillota > Clostridia > Lachnospirales > Vallitaleaceae > Vallitalea > Vallitalea pronyensis. The sequence goes on from NZ_CP058649.1 coordinate 5,823,139, forward strand.
TCATAAAAGCATTTCTAAAGACCGATGGACTCATACCTGATAGTTGTTTAAATTGCTTTGAGAAATAGGCAACATCCTTGTATCCACATAAGATTGCAATTTCATTGATGGTATAATTACTATATAAGATATAGTGTTTTGCCAAATTCATCTTCACCTGAAGACAATAAGTCATAGGTGTAACACCTATTTCCTGTTTAAATAATCGTAAGAAGTGATTGATTGAATAGCCGCATTGATTGGCTAAGTAACTCAGCGTATAGGGGTAAGTTGGTTTGTTGTTAATGCTATTCACGATTTTCTTAATCCGGCTCACTTCACTTGTTTTTAATTGGAGCAGCTGCTCACTTAATATGGCATTAAGCCAGATTAATGCTTCTTCTCTATTACCGGATTTGAAATCAGCTCTAAGATTCTCAAACAGCTTTCTTACAAACATTGGATTATCGTATATCAGCTTTGTTGAGCCCAAATGCTGGCCATAATTCTGGTGCAATCCCTCGCTTTCTCTAAAATAAACGGTTAAAACCGTTAATGGCTTATCCGGGTTGTGTTGGCAATAATGAGCCTGTAATAGATTAAACAAATAGACATCGCCTTCTAGCAGTTTTGTAATACGACCATTGGTCTCTACAGTGGCTTCTCCTGATTCAACGTACCATAAGTGATACCCTATCCAATTGTTCTTTTTGGTATACCAGTCCCATTCTGGCATACATTCCGCTTTATTTGAGACAATAATATCCCATCTTTTATTATTCAAAAAACGTTTCATGGTGATATTATACAAGTTAAGGTTGATGTTGTAAATGTATTTTCAGTAGAAATATTAATTCCTGACGAATATGCGTGTATGAACCATTATTAACATAACTTTATTATGGTTTATTGTGTGCACATGGGATGCCCTACTTCCCCTGTTAATGCATCGATTGGAACTGTACAGGAGCTTCCTCCTAAACCATTAGATTCCCAATAAGAAACATACCATTTTTTCCCTCTAAAATCTGAAAAATCAATTTTTGATATATCTTTTATATTTTCAAATGCATCCATAAAATTTTGCAATGCTTTTTCAGGTAAGATGACGTCATCTGTTATTCTATTTGTCAATATCAATGTTGATCTTTTATGCTCCCATTCAATCACTACTTTTATTGCAGTATCCTTTTCAAAGAAAAGAAGCTCTTCAACCGTGTATTTATTCCCCTCTGTCAATGCTTTTTCACCCATAATAGGTCCTTTTGGAGTTTCAATGATATATTTAAAAGTGCCTGTATTGCTACCTTTAAACATGCGATAGAGATGTAATTGTGTCCGTTTATGCTTTCCCTGATTTATGACTTGATACTCCCCTTTCCAATGCTGGTCAGACCCTTTGAAATACATGGTACACATAGGTACTGATTGCATTAATTCATGAACATTAGGGCTCCTTGTACTCTTTAATGGCAATGCATCTCTTGTTAACATATTAAGTGATAATACTAATGCAAAAAACATATACTTCATCCATAATCCTTTCACTTCCATATGTAAAACCCTCCTACCTTGACTTTCCCTTATTAGACGCATGAACCCTTTATTTGTTCCACCTAGAATCTTACTGGTTAATCTAGAGGATCCATTATGGTGATATTATACAAATTTATCATGATATTGTAAATGGTATTTAGCTTCTATCATCATGTACAATAAACCTAAAATAGAAAGTGAGGTTATGCACATGAAACCAAAAGAGAGATTACTCAACAGTATCTATGGAAAAGAGGTTGATCGGATTCCCTGGGCGCCTTTTTTAGCCTATTACTGGGATTTTCTAGACGAAGCAATCAAACAAAAGGGTCAATTTAACTATTACCAATCCATTGGAGCTGACCCGCTTTTTCGGGGTTCTCATGTCTTAGCCAAACCCATCTATCAACATTGTGACATAAGTACCAATGTAAAAGGTAACATGAAAGAAACCCGTTACACCACCCCTGTAGGTACTCTAACATTATTACATACCTATTCAGATACGGGGAATACATGGTATCTCACCACTCATCCCGTTCGATCACAGGAGGATTTTAAAACACTGCAATATATATACGAGCATATCACCTTTGAAGAAAATATCTCTGCCTTTGAAAAAGATAAAGCTTGTTTGGGAAATGATGGTTTATATTTACCTGTTGTAGGGGTTATGGCAAAAACCTCTTATCAATCTTTGCTGGAACACTGGTGTGGAACCATTGACTTAACTTATGCAACCTTTGACTATCCAGATATCGTAGAAGCGTGTTTATCGGCTATGAACCATAAGAATAAACAGATGGTTGAATTAAGTAGCAAATCATCAGCTGAGGGCTTTATCTTTTATGAAGATACATCAACAACCAACATTAGCCCTAGCATATTTGAGCAATACATTAAACCTGAAATTGACCAGTGGGGTGATATCATTCATGCTCATGATAAATTATTAATACATCATGCCTGTGGTCATCTAAAAGGTGTTATGTCACATATTGCAGACTCAAACATTGATGTGCTCGAGTCCATCAGTCCACCACCAACAGGCGATATTGAGATTGTTGATGCAAGGGCTGTACTACCAGATCATATAGCTATCATTGGGGGCATTGAGCCTACCAAACTCCTGAATCTTCCTATGAATGCCTTAGAACAATATGTAACTGAGCTGCTATCTGCCATGAAAGGCAGTCGTTATATACTGGCTAACAGTGACAGTTGTCCACCTGGTGTTGATGAAGAGAAATTTAAGATGATTTCTCAGTTGGTAAAGGCTTAAACCTTCTGAGGGTTATCTCGTTTATCCTCAATCTGTGAAGATATACCATTTATTGATTATACCGTGTTACCTTAGCCGGTCTATAGTCCACCTATTTAAATGGTTGATGAAATTAATGAGATGGGTCTTTATAAAATAAAAAACCTAGATTAATCAATACAAGCTAATTGATTAACCTAGGTTTTTTTACCCTTCATGATATGAACGATTACGCTAAAGTCGTCTTTGGTTTTTTCTTTGCATGAAGTAATAGAAGGAATGCATCGATATCCGATTTTTCCAGAACTCTAATCCACATCCATCTTCCATCGTGTAACTGTTCTGTATGATTAAATATTGCCCTAACCGATTCATTTAATTGTTGTTTAACCCCTTCAACTTTGGCTGATTCTTTTGCACCTAATACAATTAATATAGAAAAAGCATTTTCTTCAGGAAAAAAATAACATAGTGTTTTACCACTCTTTCTATAACGTATGGACCAACCGTGCTTCTTACCAAAGAAGGATAATTCTGGCTTAAAATCATAGTGTTCCTTTACATACTTGTGTATATTCTCCCACAAGTTCACTCGATTTCCTATTAATTGCCCCATTTCATGTGCTGATGGTTGTTTTAACTTATTTAACATGCGTTCATATGCCATGTTACACCTCCATTATTGTTATAGCCATTACAACAGCCCTATTTTTTATTGTTGTAATGCCTATAAACACATTATAATGGATGTTATCTGACAACAGCTTGTCATATTTAATGCTCTTTCTCATTGAACGTTATCATGATTCAATCCATGCCATGCACTAACATGAAGTCTTCATGGCATGCTCAACGAATTTTCTTGCCAACATGGTTAATGCCTCAAATCGATTTTCACGAATCAGTGCCTTATCCACAAGATTAGACCCTAGTCCAACCCCCATGGCTCCTGCCTCTATATAATCACCGATGGTATCCATGTCAACCCCTCCAACGGCTAATAAAGGAATATGGTTAAGGGGTGCGGTAATGTCTCTCAAATAATCCACACCACCCATCTTAGCAATCGGAAAAATTTTTACGGCTTCTGCACCCGCTTCGTATGCATCTACAATCTCAGTTGGTGTCAATACGCCAGGAATTGGTGCTGCTCCCAATTCAAGGATTCTCTTAATAATGGTTTTGTTCATATTGGGGGATATCATATACTTTGCATGAGCTTTTGCAGCAAGTTCCACTTGTTCTATTGTCATGACTGTACCGGCGCCAACACATACTTTATCACCTAGAGCTTTTGAAATAGACTTAATTGCTTCATAGGTCTCTTGGTTACCTGTAGCACTTGCCTGATTAAAAGTGACTTCTATCATCCTTATACCGCCTGCATACAATGCGTGACATGTATCAAGTAGTTTATCTTGTTCAATGCCTCTTATAATGGCAATGATTCTGTCCTTCTTGATTTGTTCTAATATAGACATATTTTGACCTCCTATTGCTTGATATGATGGTGACCTGTATTACCAATCTGCTATCGCTTGATCGTCAGGATTGAAAAACATGGGGTTTTCCCATTCACCATCATACGCCATTTCCTGAATCATTTCTTCATTCACCTCAATACCAAGGCCATGACCTTTTGGAACATCCATATAACCTCCAATGACCTCAAAAGGTTTTTTCAAATATTTTACGCCTCTATCCCAACCATTATCCATACAAGGGAATTCTTGAATGACAAAATTAGGTGTACATGCATCCACTTGAAGGCAAGCAGCTAAGGAAATGGGTCCCAATGGATTATGTGGCGCAATCCCTGCGTAATAGGCTTCTGCCATGGTTGCAATCTTTCTCACTTCTAGTATACCGCCAGCATGACAACAATCTGGCTGAACAATAGCAACAGCTTGTTTTTCGATGATTTCTCGAAATCCCCATTTGGTGTAAAGTCTTTCACCTGCTGCAATGGGTATGGACGTGGCTTCTTTTACTTTTACCAAAGCATCTACATTTTCAGGCAGTACAGGTTCCTCAATAAAGACTGGATGATAGGGTTCCAGTGCCTTACAGAAGCGAATGGCCATAGCAGGTGACATCCTGCCATGACAATCAATGGCAAGGTCCATTTCATCCCCTACAGCTTCTCTTATTTTATGGAATTTGTCTACATATTCATCTAGTCTTTTTGGACTTTCCAGATAGTCAGTGGGTCGATCCGGTAAACCCAGTTTCAAGAAATTGAATCCTTCTGCTTGTCTTTTCAAGGCACATGCAACGAATTTTTCTGTGCTGGTATCGCCTGTATTTGGATAGTCACCATCAATATGTGGGTATACACGTATTTTATCTCGAACCTTTCCACCTAACATCTCATAGACAGGCATTTCATGATACTTGCCTTTGATATCCCATAAAGCCTGTTCAATACCACTTATGGCACTTACCATGATGGGTCCACCGCGATAGAATGAACCCCTATACATCATCTGCCATAGACGTTCTATGTCACACGGATTTTTCCCTATTATCATTTTCCCCATGTTGTGAACCGCTGCTTCCACAATTTTGCTTTTACCTTCAATGACAGGTTCACCAAAACCAACGATACCTTCATCTGTAGAAATTTTCAAAAACAGCCATCTTGGTTTTACATGAAATGTTTCCAGTTTGGTGATTTTCAAGTCACATCATCCTTTCTTAAGTTATGATTAACTTTTTTAACTTTACATGTTACTGCTTGACTGCTCCTGCTGTCATGCCACTAATAAAGTATTTCTGGAAGAATGTGAACATGATAATTAATGGGATACTGGCTACAATGGATGCCGCCATTAAATCATTCCAGAGCACATTATACTGACCACTGAATTCTGCAATACCCACGGTGAGTGTCTTCATATGATTATGTGTAATGAGTGTGGATGCAAAAAGAAAATCATTCCAACCCATTATGAATGCATAGATAGCTACGGACGTCATGCCTGGCATGGTTAAAGGCATGATGACTTTTAAAAAAACTTGGAATTTGCTGCACCCATCGATGGTAGCTGCTTCATCTAGTGAACGGGGTATATCATTGAAAAAACTGGTCATCATCCAAGTAGAAAAGGATAAGGCCATGGATATGTATACAAAAACAATACCCACATGGGTGTTAATCATATCAAAACGTCTAAGTATGGTGTAAAAAGGTACCAATAACATAACAGCAGGAAACATCTGGCTTACCAATAAAAATGACATAAAGGTCTTTTTCCCCTTAAACTTAAACCTGGTTATACCATAGCCTGCCAACGTTGAGCAGATAAGGGTAATCACCGTTGACAATGAAGCGTTAATAAAACTATTTTTGAATTGGGTTCCAAAGGGATATTCAATAAGAATACGTTTGAATGCTCCAAAAGTCGGCTGCTCGGGTATCCACCTTAATGGAAGTGAAAATGTTTCTGCCTCTGTTTTAATGGCTGTAGACACCATCCATAAGATAGGGACCAATACAAAAAAAGAAAAAATGATTAAAATGGTATAATGACCAAGGTTTTTAATGCTACGACTCCTTTTAGCTGTCAACATTTATCTTAAACCCTCTTTCCATCACATATTTTATCACAAATATTATGGTAAATACAACAATGGCTACCGATGATCCTGCACCAAACTCAAAATATTCAAAGCTTCGCTTATAAATATCAATACTGATAAGTGACGTGGCAGAGCCGGGTCCACCCTGAGTCAGTACCCAAACAATGGTATAGTGTTTGAACCACCAGATGATATCCAGCACCAGTGCCGTATAAATAACACCTTTAAGACTTGGAAGGGTGATATAGATGAACTTTTTCATACCCGTTGCCCCATCAATATCTGCTGCTTCATATAAATCCTGATTAATATTCTGTAGACCTGCTAACAAAATCACCATAATCATGGGAAATCCCTTCCAGATACAAGCCAATACAACAGCTACAAAAGCAAAATCACCATCCCCTAGCCAAGATATGGGTTCCGATATCAAAGACAGGCTCATGAGGGTCTGATTAATCAGGCCATATAAAGGATTAAGAAGCCACTTGAAAGTCATGGCAATGACAGATTCTGGGATCACCCAAGGCAGTATAAGGATTGCTCTAAAAAAAGTAATACCTTTTATATCCTTGTTTAATATATGGGATAGCAGGAATCCAATGATAAAGTGTCCTGCCACCACAAACACCGTAAACTTCAATGTCAGTAATATGGATGTATAAAACTGTTTGTTTACAAGTACCTTTATATAGTTCTGGAACCCGATAAAGTCCCAACGGCTGATAAGGTCTGTCTTGTAGAAACTAATGTACAATCCCCTAAGGAGTGGGTATATTCTTAATCCAACCATAAATAAAAGTGCAGGGAAAATATAGACATACGCGCCCAGCCGTCTTTTCTGTTTCATCATGATAGCCATTACAAATCTCCTTTTACAAACTCTTTTTACACGTTAAATGAGAGGCTTAATTATTCACTTCAAGCAACAATTCTTCATTTCTGCTCATGAGGTAGTCTATGGCTTCATCTACAGATACACCATTGGCCATGATATTCGTGTACGCCAAACCTACCGCATCAATCATCTGCTGATACATGGGGTATTTTTCAGGTATGTATACTTTATCTAAGGCTTGTATGAAACCTTTGTATGTTGGTTCGTTGAAGATAGGAGCAGATGTACTTTCCTTCCTTACAGGTAATCGGCCCGTTTTTTGAGCAAAATCAATAGCATATTTGGACGTATTCATAAATTTGAGATAGTCAATAACGATTTCCTTATGTTCTGACGTCTTTGACACCGAATAACCCATAACACCAGCTGAAGCGCCAACGGCATTCTCTTTTTCAGGTATTAAGAAACTACCTAATTTCCCATCAAGGTCAGGGTTCTTATTCAGTAATAGCCCCATACCATTAGAACCGGTAATCATCATGCCTGTCTTTTCAGTTGCCAGATAGTTAACAGCTTCTGTATAGCCTGTTTCTGTTGGTCCTGGAGGTACGACCTGATGTACAGTGTGTAAATCGGTAAAGAACTTAAGGGCTTCTTTAAATGCTGGGGTATCTAAGGTTGTTTTCCACTTACCATCTGCATAAGTAGCGTCTTCACATCCAAAGTTCCTAGCGATGTTCATAAATCGAGACGTACCAGAACCATTGTTTGTCCCGACCATGCTAAAGCCCCATCTATCTATTTTGCCATTCCCATCCGTATCTTTTGTCATGGCTTTTGAAACATCTAAAAAGGCATCCCAAGTTGTTGGTACTGCCATACCGGTCTCTTCCAGCCAATCGGTTCGATAGATTACCGCACTTGGTACGGAGAACCATGGGAATCTTGCCATTTCATCACCCACCATAACATCGGCCAGAGCGCTTTCTAGAAAACCATCAAAGTACTCATCCGTTAGGTAAGGTCGAATATCTTCTAGAATGCCTAATTCTACTGCTTTTGGGAAAAAGTCAGGAAGCATGGTAAATGCATCTGGCAAGTCATTATTGGTAATATATGCTGTCATCTTCTTCGTGAGTTCGTTGGAAGGTGTACCTATGTAATGAATCTTAATATTGGGATGTTGTGCCATGTAAGCGTCTGCCATGGCTTGCTCAAGTTCGCCCTCAACACCTTCTGTGATCGTTCCTGATAGAATATTGATAACAACTTCCTTCTCAGCCTTATCTTGTTCATCCCCTGGTTTCTTTTCTCCTTGACTCATGGTATCATCCGATGTTTCTTTACTACCTTTTCCTGAATCATTACTGCAACCACTAAATAGAAACACTGCCATCATGAGTATTAAGAGTATACTTAATATTTGTTTTCTTACTTTTGTCATCTTTCTTCTCCTCCTTAATAAGTTATACAAAATAGATGCTACATGATTTAACGCCCCCATATACCCCCATTCTTTGATGCCATACCATGGACATGCTAAATCACTGGGCCTATCGTTTATCATCTATTTGATGTCATTATTATAGATGAAAGTATATGGCGGATAAATGAGTTGACGGTCGCACTATTTATAATTATTCAATTTAAACACATAATTTTTCACAGGTGAAAGCGTCATTTATAAAAAACCTTGATTTTTTTATAATGAGGTCAAAAAAAGAACCACATGATTGCGGTTCTTGATATGATGGTCATTCCTGTTCATTTTTTATATTGGAATTATCAATAATTTGTCTGATTCTATTGGCTGCTTCTTTGGCTGCTATTCTAGGCTCTTGACTCTCCGTTAAGACCTGTTGATAAGCTTGACCCAGAATATCAGGCATATCTGCATAATAGCTAACTCTAGGAAAGGGTTCAATATATTGAAAAGCTTCATAGAAACCACTATATGCATCATCTCTGCCTAACACAACTTCTCCTGCATATACGGTAGAAGGTATTCTTCCTGTTTGCTCGAACCAACGGATCTGGTTATCCTTTTCTAGAAGAAACCTTAAGAATCGTACAGCTTCTTCTTTATGGGGACTTGTTTTTGCAATGGAGTAGCCATGAATGCCCAAGGTTGATGTATGCTGGCTGCCCATGGGTATTAAGAAACTACCCAGCTTTCCTTTTAAACCTGGATTCTTTGCCAATATGGAAGCCATGGCGTGTGAACCGGTTATCATCATGGCTGTCTTTTCATTTTTCATCCATTCAATGGCTTCTTCATAACTGACCTCAACAGGTCCAGGTGGTACGACTTTGTGTTTGGTATAAAGTTCACCATAATAGGTCAAAGCAGCAATACCTTCAGGACTATCCATATCTGTTACCCACTGGTGGTCAGCGTATCGAAGCTCATAAGCTCCAAATGATCTCAATACATTGGTGAACCGAACTGCCCCTGAATTATTTTTAGCACCCACTAATGCCAAACCCCATCGGTCGATAACACCATCTCCATTGGTGTCTTCTGTTAACGCTTTAGCAACTTCCAGAAAAGCTGACCAATCTTTTGGAACCGTTAACTTTTTTTCTTCAAACCAGTCCGTTCTGTAAATAACACCCATGGATACCATGGACCATGGTAAAAAAACCATTTCCTCATCTTGAATGGCTTCAATCATCAATTCTGGATAAATTTGTTCTAGGAAAGAATCGTCAAAGAAACGCCTTAAATCAGCTATGATATCAAGGTCATATAGTTTATTCCGAAATTCTGGGAGATTGACAAATATATCGGGCATATTATCTTCAATGGCCAAGGTGGATAGTTGGGTGGAAACATTATTAATGGGTACACCAATGTACTCGATGACAATATCTTTGTTTGCAGCCATGAATGTTTCAGCTAGTTGTTGTTCAAGTTCTTTTTCTGGACTTTCTACAATCGTTGTAGAAAGCACCTTAAGAACCACCTTTTTAGCTGATATCTCTGTTTCTTTCTGGAAATCTGACTCTGTGGTTTCTTGGTGTTCAGTATCCGTACACCCTGTCACCATAAAGAACACCACCATAAAGATAACACCCTTGACATATTTCATAAAACCACACCCCTATGAAAGATTCAACTACTTTTTAATTGCTTTCGGTAAACGTTTGGACTCATGTTAAACTTCTTCTTAAACACGTTACTGAAATAATAAATGTTATCATAACCGATTTCATCACTTATTTGTGTGATGGACTTATCCGTGGTTCGAAGTAAAATCTTAGCCATCTCCATTCGGTAATCCGTGAGATAATGGGTCACATTAACCCCTACTTTCTTCTTAAACAGGGAACCGAAATAACTGGCAGACATGTTTAGACGTTCTGCTAAGAAGGAGACGGTTATATCATGGCTATAATGGTTCTGGATATAATCAAGACATCCTTTAATATCCTTGTCCAATGTATCGTCTCTCATTACCTTGAGATGCTTAAAATACAACGTGTTAAACCTTTCAAACCAATCCATTGTCTGGTGCATGTATTCAAAATGTCTTAGTTCTGACCTTTCTGCTATACCATCATAACCTGTTATATCCTGAAACTGCTGGTGATATAATTTCAGTTCTTTTGAATACACATGAAGCATTTCATCCAGATCCCCATTGAATGTTTGTCGAACAAAAGACATGCTTGCTTCAGACACATCATGAAAATATTGCTTCCAGACATCAGCTGCTTGTTGCGCATCTCCGTATTCTATAGCCCTTTCAAGGTTGCGTTCCATTGTTGTGTCAAATAATAATTTATCATGCTCTATGAGACCGTCTTTCTTACTGCTTGCCTCATACAGAATGGATTCAGGTCCATGAATAAATCGTTTCTCATTAACCTTATCTAAAGCGTCTAGAGCCTTTTTAAAGTCTTGTAAATCTATGGCTCTAGCGTTCAAGGCTACAGAAACCGTGATTTGCATATAACGACTAAGGGCTTTCTGCAAGTCTTCTAACATGTTACTAAGCTTATTTTGCAACATCACCTTGGCATTCATGACACCCACATAATGTAAATCATCCAGACGAAACACATCTCCTGTACCATAGTCATTAATGATTTCCGACGTAAGGTTCATGACCGATTGAGCAAAAAGCCGTCGATCCGATGGGGAACTGGCTGGTTTTCTCTTCGTACATGTATCCACTGTAAACAACATAAGACACCCTTCACTGCTCGTGAGCTTACTTCCCTTTTTCTGAAGCAGGTCCAAATCCAATGGACATTCATCACTGGCAATTCTCTGCCATTCTTCCTGAAGACTCATTGTTTTCTCGTCACCTATAGCGGATCGTATGGATTGTTGTACAGTAAGCAGCAGTTCCAGCAGCTTTTGTGAATTAACAGAAAGCTTTAGTATATAATCAACTGCGCCAAGCCGTAGTGCTTGTTGAGCATAGATAAAATCCTCATGACAACTAAGGATGATGACTTTCACATCGATAGCCTCATCTTTAATCGCCTTCAATACCTCAATGCCGTTCATAACAGGCATCTCAATGTCAAGGAGTACAATATGGACTTCTTCCTGCCTTAATATGGCCATCGCTTCTTTTCCATTACTGGCCTCACCAATGACTTCAAAATAATGTTGCCCCCAATCGATTGATGATTTTATACCCACCCTAACCAACAATTCATCGTCAACTATCAGCACTTTTGTCATAATCTGCCTCCCTGATGATTGGTAATACAATTGTTATTTTGATACCCTTTCCTATTTGGCTGAAAAGCTTTAAACCATATGCCTCACCAAACATCAATTTGATGCGTTGATGTACATTCCCCAGACCAATACCACTATACCTGCCTTTTGTTTCATTTTTTTCCATGGATGCAACCAACTGTTTTAGATGTTCTGGCTCCACGCCCACCCCGTTATCTTCAACCCTAAAACACAAGTTTTCATCCTCTATATACCCTTTGATCTCAATATGAATGTTTTTCTCCTCTTGTCCTTTTATACCATGAATCAAAGTATTTTCAACTAAGGGCTGAAGAATGAGTTTGGGAACCATCCATGTTTTAATACCTTCTTGTAAGGTAATGGACATGGTGAACTGTTGATTGTATCTGGCTTTTTGGATATTAAGATAACTGTTGATATTTTCAATCTCATCACCAATGGGTATGCATTCGTTCATTTTGCCTATGCTCATTTCCAGCAACCTGCCAAGGGATGCAATCAGGTCTGCCACATTAGGGGCTTGATTGATAACGGCTATCCATTTAATGGTATTCAAGGTATTGAATAAAAAATGAGGATTAATCTGTGCATACAGCACTTGCAGCATCAATGCTTTCTCTTTCTCCTTTTCTTGCTGAATATTTCTAATCAATTGATTGATTTGATGTATGGTTATGTTAAATCGCTTTCCCAACTGAGCGATTTCATCTCTACCCTTAACGGGAACCGTCAGATCAAATTTCCCCTGCTCAACATCTTGCATCTGGAGCATTAACTTTTTTAATGGAAGGGTAATACTGTAAATCAGAATGTAACTGATAATAATAAATATCAGCAATACACCAAGAAGGAGAATCAGATTCTTGCTCCTCTGGTCAATGACTTGAGAGAATAGATTTTCATAATTACTGACCTTAATCAGATACCAACCTGTCAAACTATTTTTTGTGTAACTGATGAATTGATGATTTCCATCTTCTTCATAACTAAAATGATTACGATTCTTATACAAAATAGCATTAACATAGGGTTTTGCAGCCAAGTTTGTACCAATGTGCTCCCGCTCAACATCACTAACCACCGTACCCCCTTTATCAACAACTAATATGTTGTCATCGTTTTCTCCCGTCAGCAGGTCATAAATCAAATCCTGCTCTTCATAAGTAATGGTCATGACACCCCGCCAAGACAGTTCAGCACTTTCATTAATCAATCGGGCTAACGTAATGAGGTAGACATGCTTATCATGATCCCAGTGAAAAACCCAAGACTGGTAACCTTTATCCTTCATACTATCTGCAAACCATGTTTGTTCGCGCCAAGCTATATCTTTATCGGAATTTCTCTTAGGAAGCGATGTATATATATTGTTCTGAAAATCAAAAAGGGTGAGGGTATTGTTATACTCCGACAATATGGTTTCTCTAGCGATGTTAAAACTATCATTGATCACCAGATAATTCTTATAATAGTGCTGTAGCTTTTCCCATTCATCTGCCTCAATGGACGGGGTTCCATTAAAAAGCACCTCTTTCACCTGCTTATTAATGGCAAAAAAGTTCATAGCTTTGACCACTTTATCCAATTCGTCTTCAATGACCTTGTTCAACTGTTCTAAATCTCTAGCATTTTCTTTCTTAATCTGTTCACGAAGAATATCTTCCGTAGTCTTGGAATAACGATAAGAAATGATTAATAGAGGCAATACAAGAAAAATGAGAATAACCAACAGCATTTTGGTTTGAACGTGCTTAAACCGATACAGTCTCATTTTCACTTAACCATCCTCTCTGAATAATATCTATATAGTATATGTCAATGCCATATAGTTTACAGGTTCAGTGCCTTTTTAACCATAGAGAAATTTACTCAGTTTTTATAAAAATTATATCATGACTATTGAAAATAATAAACATAGCGAATGGATAACGTTAAAAACCAGATGTATTCATGTTTCCATGTTATACATAAGATTATCCCCCTTCTATCTAAAACCAGTAGATAGAAGGGGGATTAAATTGGTACTGTTAATGGTTAGTTGTATTCGAAAAAGTCACATCTACTATACTAAATACACCTGCTGGTACCGTTACATGAATGGTGTTGTTTTTTATTTTCAAAGTTTCCTGAGTAAGTATATTTTTAGCTTTCGTACCATTCATGTTTTGAAGCTTGATGGTCGCTTGACGCTCTTCGGGATTAACATAACCTGAATCCAGTATATAGATTCTTAAATGACTATTATCTATACGTACAACCGTCCATGCTACATCGCCCTCCACCACAACAGGCATGCGCTTTCTAGCTTGATTAAGTTTTTTTACAACTGTCTTTCTGTAGATATCGGGGTCTTGTTTTGTATCATTTTCGTCATAAAAGTATTTCCCATCTGTGGTAATCTTATCCACAAACCGACTGCCTTCAATGTCATAGTCGTCAGGTAGAATAGGAATCATACCGTAATATGTATTGGGCAAAAAGTTACTCATTCTGTGTTTTACACCATAGCCATAGTTTGAAAAATCATGTTTAGCAGTAGGATACCCTGCCCAATAGCAGTCTAGTTGATCAAAAACGTATTTTTCATCATATGTTGGATCAAAAAGAGCAATATTATGACCATTTTCACCATGTTCAACGTAACCTTCATCAGGGGATTTCATTGCCAAAGCAACATCTGGAATAGACAATATATCCTCTCTTTCTGGCGTTATCAGTATGCCTTTATCGATCATTTTGTAGATAGGAATCGTCTGATCATTCTCCGGTAATACGAAATTCTGTAGATATTTAGCGCCTTGGGACATATGGTATACCATGTTTCGCATATAATGACTTTGTGTTTTTTGTGAACTCCATTCATATTGGCGATTATAGGATGCATTATCCTCAACCATTCGGGTGCCCCAGTTATCAACTGCTCCCGTTAACCAGATACCCATTCGGCCAGCGAGGCTTAATTCTGCTGTTCTGGTGTTGGTATCTTCTGTTGAAATAATCAATACATCTTTGTATTTTTCATTATAGAGCTGTGCCCAGATTGGGTTGTAGAACGTTCCTGTCCAAAAAATGTTTTTATTTCGGAAGAATACCTTTGCCGTACCATATTGCTGACAAAGTTCAGCCAGTGGTATTAACCGATTCTTAATGGCATAATCCATGTTCTCATCACTTTTTGCAAATTCTGAGAAGATAAACATCTTAAAATGGTTTGGGGCAGCCTTTAAAATTTCTTCTGCTGTGGACATGGAGAAATAAAATGGATCCGTTGTATGCCCTGCCCACACGGTAAAATCTTGACCTTCTGCTTCTAACCTCGTTGCTTCTGCAATAATTTGCTCTGCTGTCATGTCATATTTTTTCCTCTTATCTTTATGGGTAGCCCAATATTCGGACAAAGATGAACGATCATAGTCTTCTGTCCAAAGATAATTTTTAGGAAAATGTATGGCATCATTGGTCAGTGCGCTTTCTATTTTAGGATCAATATGATTTAAAGAAATAAGATGATCCTTCGAAATAGATTGTTGATAAGAAGGCATGACAAATGCATCAATTTGTTCATCCAGGGTACGTATATTCCCTTGAATCTCTTTTATCCTTCCCACTTGTTGTATATTTTCAAAAGCTTCTCCCCAATGGTCGTTATCTAGTTTCAAGGCATAGATTGCATCACCACCAGAAATATCACTTGCCATATAATAGGTATTGGTTTCAGGGTCAAATTCCCCTCCTGCAAAAGAAGCTGGCGCTGAATAGATAGCTCTAACTTCACCATCTAAATTTCGAACGAGAATATCACTTGCAAAAAACAATAATACATACTCATCGGACATGGAAGGAATATTCACATAAGAAAGCTGTGCCATTCTATAATCACGACTTCTTAGCTGATCGTTAAAAGCTGTTGATTCATGATTTTCAATAAAACCACCTTCACTGTTGAAAACAGCCATTTCCCCTCTCGTCTGTTTAGAACTATAATAGGGTAAGAGTATCTCACATTTACCATCCTTGTTGATATCTTGCACCATACAACGGCCAATAAACTTCTTCTTGGCTTTTAAATCCAAATCGTTGAAATCCGTTACCCATACAGGCTTGGACATATCATCTGGGTCCAGCATCATCATCAGGTTGGTGCGGTTAACAGAATATGTGATAACAGCAATAACATATTCTTTTCCTGTTCCATACATATCACCTGATATCACATGTCGAACCACTCCAGCTTGCTTGTTACTACTATCGTCAGGCACATATGCATCAACTTTAGTGCCTGTAGCAGAAAGCTTATAAATATGCTTATCAATACCACCGGTTATGATATATTTCTTACCATCATTTCCTTGTACCGTGCAAACATTATAAAGAGGTGCAGGGGTTGTATATGACCATAACAAGCGACCCTTATGATTTAAAACATACAATGTACCATCACTAGAAGCAATCATACTTTCATCTTTGCCATCACCATCAATATCATCAACAAAGAGATCGTATGGAAAAGATTCCCCTGCTTGACTTGACCATAAGCGTTTTCCGTCAGCACTATATCCAAGTACTTTACCATCATATGCTGCTCCTACAACACCTCTAATACCATTCTTAAGGGTTGCGGGTTTAACATGATATATATGACTTCCTGTTGAAAATCCCGTTAATACTTCACTATGTTGAGTTGTTGCCTCCTTTTGGGTTTGAGCAAATACGCCCTCTTCAACAGGGTCTATCCTATCAGCCCCATCTACGGGCATACCACTAAACATAAAACTAGCTAACATAACCAGTGATAAAAAGACAACTAACCTATATTTTTTATTACAACGCATCATGACTTCTCCTCCTTAATTCTACCTACTATCAACCTACCCATTTGTTTCACTCTTTTAACAACTGGGTTTTCGACAACCTTGTCAATACGTAAGAATCTTACTAAAACACCTTCACACCAAATACTTCAATATAACGTGCGCCATAAGTATTCTCAAAAGTAAACCGTATGGTTGTCACATTGTCATAGGTTTCCATAAATCTGTTCAATCCTTGGTAATTATTTCTTATGACTTTACATATTGAGTTATCATGTGTAATGATGTCTATCTTATAGTCCTTTACAAGTTGTCTAATAGGTGAACTAAAGTTGTTGGTCTCCATCTGTGGATTAAAGATAATCTGAATTTCTTCAATATTTTTCGGTGAAGGAAAGGTGATTTCTAGCCATGGATGTTCTTCCTCTTCTGAAACCCATACATGGGGTAATCCATAGGGTCTAGAAAAACCATTTGCAACATTTTCTGCTGCATATAGGTGCTGCGACGGTGTTATGTTTCTAAAACCAATACATCGAGATACTTCGTCATTTAAGGGAAGCTTCTCAATGAATCTTTTAATTTTATGCTCACTCCTTTCATCAAAAATCAATGTAGGCGCTCCAGTGATACGTTCTTTTGATACATAAACGTTAAGTGCTTCATGTTTCATCAATATAATATAATGTTTCATATCTTTTGAACGACTACATTGAAGGGGTAATGTCAACCATCCATCAAAATTGCCATCTACGGAGACATGGATTTCCTTTACCTTATAATCGGGAAAGTAATTCTCAACATGTTCACCACCAAATACAGCAACATGAAGCAGTTGCTCTCGTTCTGTCTTGTTCTTTAATTTTATGTCAACACTTTCCAACGTTTCTGTCGTTGTTGGCAGCACAAGACAGAAGTTTTTATCTAAAGTCACATAATCAGTAACCTTGGTGTTCTCCATTAATCTTACTGATGAAGATGTTATGTGAGCATCTTTAACATAGCCTACGTCTTCCTTCATGCCAAGAATATACTGTCCATCTCGTTGTAACACCTGTTGTAACTCTTTCATATATGGCTTATCACGTATGTTTCTTGGCATGACTTGATGTTTGATGGATAGGGCAGCTGCTGTTCCAACAGCTTGGGCCATGGCTGACAATGTCTGTTGAACTCTTATTGAACCCAATGCAACATGGGTAGCGCTGGTAATACGTCCTGCTAAAAATAAATTATGGATATTCTTAGAATACATCATACGGTATGGTACTTGGTATAACCCTGGAACGAATCCAAACTGAGACGGTCTGCCATGACCATATATCCCCCCCACATCATGAATATCAAGGGACCAACCTGCTACGGATACAGCATCTTCAAATACAACTTTATTCTCAATATCCTTTTGATTGAGCACATAATCCCCATAGAATCTTCTAGATTCCCGTTTACCAGGCATGGATGCTACCCATTTCAAATACAGATTATCCACATCATCAAATTGGCCACTGTTCTTTACATAGTCCCAATAGCCATAGACTAGTTTTCTAAGCTCTAATGTGATGGCATTGTCATCTTGAATGGTATCCAGCTCACCACCATAGGACAGCCACCAGATACCATCAATTTCATCGATGTTTTCTCTAACTTTTCTACCTGTTTCTGGTCGAATAAACCATTTTAATATGTCATCATTATGATAGTCATAGGCAAAGGCTGGTTTTACATAGGGTATTTTCTTATTCTCTCGACCTACTTTGAAGAGAATACAACTTCCCATCACCTTATGGTCAGCTTCATCTACTGCAAGGCTTTCATCATAGGCATCTTTGGATTCTCTCCCCACTGTATATAGGGCACCAGCTGCATGAGCAATCGTTCCATCACCTGAAGCGTCCACAAATAAAGGGCTTTTGAAAAGGTATTCTTTTTCTGTTCTTAGTTGCCTGCCATAGACAGCCATTATATTTCCATTATCCATGCTGACATCATAGGCTTCTGTGTTTGAAAACAATGTGATATGAGGTTCTCGTCTAACCATCTCCAATAATGCCATATCTGTTAATTCATAATCATCTTTTGTGTTATACCTTGGATTATACTTAAAGATTTCCAGCTTAATCTCATCCGATATGCCTGCTTCTCTGGCATAATAAGATATTGAATGAGATGAACCATTATAATGGACACGAAGCTCACTGCTATGATTCCCGCCTAAAACTGGACGATTATTTACCAATGTAACTTTTAAGCCTTTTCTTGCTGCTGCAATGGCCGCTGTCATACCAGCCATGCCACCGCCAATGACTGTTAATTCACTTGTTATGATTTCCATATTATGTCTCCTTTACATAACCACCCATTCTTACCCAATCGCCAGTAAGATGATGAGCCCACGAATGTTTGGCATCCTTGGCATATGCATAGGATTCAAACACATCACCATTCCCTAAAATCCTAGGATCTCTTGTTTCTATGAGTTTTTCTTTAAGTTCCAAGTACAATGCCTTTTTTAAGACGTCATAATCTTTATTTTGAGCCAGATTCTCCATACATTCTGGATCTTTTTTTATAGCATATAGCTCTTCTTGAGGGCGTAAGCCAAAAGTATAGTTATAATAGCAGTTGTCCCCTTTTGCATGCAGGTGTAATATTTCCTCTTTGGTAGGACAATTAGCACAGTTGGTATAATACGTTTCAGGATTGCCGGACGGGTATCGTGATGGTTCAAAATTATGAATATATAAATAGTCAGGTGTCCGGATGCACCTTACAGGATATCCTTTATCTTCTGCTCTTCCCATATCGTGCCTTTCTCTTCCCATATAGGCTCTATTTCTCTGTGGATTAACAAATCCGTCTCTCTCTGAAAGCAACACATCTAGAAGACTCTTTCCTGGCATTTCTTTTGGTATATCTAAACCTGCAATGTCCAAAAATGTAGGTGCAAAATCAATAAAACTGACTAAATCGTCTATTACCCGATTGCCTTTAAAGGCTGGACAACTGATGATTAAAGGTAGGTTTAAGTCTTGTTCATACATTTGACCTTTAATTCTTGGAAATGGTGCGCCATTGTCCGATGTCACAACGATGACCGTATTGTCCATTTCACCGATTTCCTCTAGTTTGTTGATGATACCGCCTAATTGCTTGTCAAACCAGTCAATTTCAAAAGCATAATCGCACAGGTCACTTCGAACTTTATCGTTGTCAGGAAAATAAGCTGGAACGGTTACATCTTCTAACTTTTTACCGTGATAGACGCCTTCACCCTCTATGTATTTACGATGTGGTTCTTTGCAACCGTACCAAAAACAGAACGGTTGACCGTCTTCCCTAGCTTCCAAAAACATATCAAAATTACGGACATAATCAATGGTGCTGATGAGCGAATGTTCAGGAGGTGTCAATGTCATTTTGTTATACGCGTTACCAGCAGGATTACGTATTAATCCGCTTCTTTCCCAATTGCCTGGTCCCCAGCCTTTTCCTGTATAACCAATATGATAACCGGCCTCTTCCAATAAATCAGGATATAAATGAAAATCATTGGGAAAATAACAGAAATGTGTACATGCCTCTTTTAACTGCCATGTGTGCATACCCGTTAATATACTTGCTCTTGAAGGCGCACATTTGGGATTCGTTGTAAAAGCGTTGTTAAATAGAACCCCTGTTTTTGCTAGTTGGTCCACATGAGGTGTATGGACAAATTTATGGCCATAAGCACCCATATGGGATGCATCATCTGCAATAGCAAATAGAATATTTAATTTGTCTTTCATCTTGCTCCTCTCCCACCATCATCTATCACGATGACAGTATCTTGTCGTTATTGGCATTATTAACCTTTTATAGCTCCAATCATCACACCTTTAACAAAGAATTTTTGTATAAATGGATAGATGCAAAATACAGGTATAATGGAAACCATGATTGTGGCGTACTTAATGATTTGACCAATATCTGCTGACACATCAATATCAATACCCATGTTGGCTTCGTCCAGTCGGCTTTGTAAAACAATTTCTCTTAGAAAGAGCTGTAATGGGAAAAAGTCACGGTCACGTAAGTAAATTAACGCTTGAAACCATTGATTCCAATGTGCAACGCCATAATATAAAGCCATAACGGCAATGGTTGGTTTAACCAAAGGTAAAATAATTTTTGTCAATACATGCACTTCACTGGCACCATCAATCTTAGCAGATTCCATTAAACTGGATGGAATGGCTGCAAAAGAAGTGCGCATAATGATGAGATTGGTTGTGGTAATGGCTGTTGGCAGCAGTAATGTGAGTCTTGACGTACCTAACAGGCTGCTGACAACCCAATAGGTAGGAATAAGTCCCCCCGAAAATTGCATGGTAAAGATAACAATCAAGGTTAGAATCTTACCTAAGTACAAGTCCTTCTGGGCAAGCACATAAGCCCCTAAGGATGTCATGAAAAGATTAATGGATGTTCCTACAATCACATAAAACAGGGTATTGAGGTAACCTGTTGTTACCGCAGGTGTTTTCATAACCAGCCGATAAGCTTCAATGGTAAAGCCAAGAGGTTTCAATAGTACCCCTCGATGGGCTTGAAATAATGCTGGGTCACTAATTGATGCAAAGAGGACATAGAGAACAGGATATAGGGTAGTGACACACAACATGGTTAACATGACATAATTCACCACATCAAATATACTTATTTTTTTTCTGTTTACCATATGAATTGCCTCCTACCATAAGCTGGTCTCGCTTAATTTTTTACTCACTTTATTAGCCATGATTAATAGACTAAAATTAATGATGGCATTAAATAGCCCAACTGCTGTTGAATAGCTAAAGTCGGCTTCTTCTAAACCTCTTCTATACACAAAAGTTGATATGACATCTGCTGTATCATAGATAATAGGGTTGTAGAGAAGAATTATTTTTTCCCATCCAAGGTGCATCATTCTACCAATTCGCATAATGAGTAAAATGGTGATTGTTGGTGCGATGCCAGGTAATGTCACATGCCATATTTTTTTGAAACGACCGGCTCCATCAATATCAGCAGCTTCATATAAGTTAGGATTGATACCTGATAACGCTGCCAAGTAAATAATGGTTCCCCATCCAATGTTCTGCCAAATATTACTGCCTACAAATATAGGTCGAAATAAGGCAGATACAGCTAGTAGATTCTTCCTCTGAAAGCCTATAAAGGCTAATAAATCATTGATAAGTCCATCGGTTCCAACTAAGTCAACGATAATCCCTGCCACCACTACAGCCGATATAAAATGGGGCATGTAAGTCACTGTTTGAACGGTTCTCTTAAATTTTCTGCTTCTGACTTCATTTAGCAGTAATGCTAAGATAATAGGCGCTGGAAAACCAATCAATAAATTATAAAAATTAATGAACAGTGTATTTTTTACCAACCGCCAAAAGTACTGGCTGGTCAAAAAATCTATAAAATGCTTCATACCTACCCAATCGCTGCCCCAAATCCCTCTACCTGGTCGATAATCTTTGAATGCAATGACGATACCAAACATTGGACCATAGTGAAAAATAAGATAGTATAACAATACGGGAATGACCATGATATAGATTGTTCGATGTTTCTTAAAATCTTCTGCAATTTTTGCGCGTATAGTCGTTTTCTTATGCTTCGTTTTTTCAAGCTTAACGGTCTTCGATAGCTCTGCCATGTTTTGCCTCCTAGTTCACCCTTCGTATCCTATCGCTTATTGTATCGATTGAGTGCAGACTGTTGGTATCCAATCACTTCAACAATACCTAATTTTTTGATATTGGCAACGAATTTATCATAATTCTCTATAGGTTCTATTCCCATGATAAATTTTGTCACCATTTCTTCCACATAAGTATCTACTTCACTCATTATATTGGCCGTCTTTTCGCCTTCTTCTAAGGTTGGCGTCATACTTGTTGGTAAGGCATATGCGAAATCTGCTTTCATCCATTGTTCCCAGCCATCTTGTTGGGTAGGTAAACTATACATGTACTGTTGGTCACCCCAGTCCCAATAGGTATTTAAATCTCGAAATAAGAGTTGGCGGTTAGCATCAGGCCGGGAAACACCGTCAGGGTTATTGTTAATGTAATCTGTAAACGCTCTTGAACCATCTTCTTTATAATTGAATGTAATACCTTCCTGTCCCCAGTAAATAAGCTCTCTGCCTTGCTCACTGTATAAAAAGTCCACATACTTAATAATGGTTAAAGGGTCATTTGCACTTGACGTTATGAATGTTCCCTCATCTTTAACATTGGGTACGTAATGTCTAAGATGTACCCTATCCCCTTCATTTAATACGGGGTAAGGTAAAGCTT
Organism: Vallitalea pronyensis; assembly: GCF_018141445.1. NCBI lineage: Bacteria > Bacillati > Bacillota > Clostridia > Lachnospirales > Vallitaleaceae > Vallitalea > Vallitalea pronyensis. Next base: position 5,846,207 of record NZ_CP058649.1, read on the forward strand.
TTAATATCAGTTCTTTATTATCCACTTCTGCTACCTTGACCAAGGAATTAAAGTAACTCAAATGACCAATGGTTGTTGCTAATTCACCACTTACCAACATGGGTTTAATATGCTTATTCAAATCTCTTGATACATAATCTGGATCAATTAAACCTTTGCTGTACCAATCCCGCATTAACATGATATAATCTTTGTAACCTTCTTCTATAGGACCATATTTCACAACGCCGTCAACTTGAAAGAAGGTGGAGCCAGATGGTACACCGTAAGCACCTGAAAAAGCATCCCATAAGCCTTCTAATCCATTTTTTGCACTCCATGATAAAGGAATTTTGACACCATTTTCTTTAAATGCTGTTAGCAGTTCTTCCCAATCTGCAATGGTTACAGGTGCATCAAGACCCGTCTCCTTTAAGTATTTCTCATTAACCATAGGTCCAAAAAAGCTCAACCCCCGCATTTCAGGGTCTGGTATGATTGCACCAAATGAGATAAGATTGCCGTCATCGGTGTAGCTGTCTTTTCTTACGGATTCATCTGCATTTATAATAGCCATGTAGTTGGGTGCATTGGCTTTAATCAATTCTGTCATGTTCTTGAGAATAATACCATCATCTACAGCAGCGTCAACACCGCCTCTATAATGTTTTTGAAGACTTATATGGATTGCATCTGGCAATTTAGCTGAACTGAGTACTAGATTCAATTGTTGTTCTTCCTGGCCAATGGGAGGGTTTATAAATTTGGGCCGAACGCCTGTTGCTTCAGCTAAGATGTCATAATAAGGATGGTCATTATGACTATCCATGACTTTAGCTGTTCTTGCGTTGATGGACCGCCAAAACTTAAATGTTGTATTGCCATCTCCAATTCTACCATCTGGTTGAACGTTCGACGATGGCGTACCTTGAAGTGAGCCAGACTCACTTACCTTCTTGCCTTGACAAGCAACCAAGGATAAACCAAGCACCATTACCAGAAATAAAACAATTGTTCGTTTCATGTTCATACTGTAATACCTCCTAAGTTTCATTAAGTTAATTTTAGATGAATGTTTCCATGGCTATAATGTACCAAGTTTCACCTTAATCGTAAATCAGCTATTTTAAACCATTCTTCTATGATTTTTTAACGACAGACTGCCTTAAATACGCAAAAAAACTGCAAATCTACTGAATTTGCAGCATCGTATCATTTTGCTTTTGCTAATATTGACTATTTTTTCTATACTTCCCAGGTGTTATACCTTCATATCTTTTAAATACTCTTATAAAAACATCGCTATTGAGGTAACCGTACTTAACTGCTATCTCTTTAATGGTTTCATTGGACTGATTGAGTGCAGTCTTGGCTTTTCCTAATCGAACCAGATGAATGGCATCAGATAGATTCGTACCTGTTAACTTTTTATATTTTCTTGATAGCTCATAGATATCCATATGAAAATGGTTCGCTAATTGTGACACCGATAGTTCCTGATCCATGTAATGTTTTTGAATGTATACGTCTATTTCTGACATAATATGTTTCACTTGTCCTGAATGGTTTTTCTTAACATCCACTTCAATTAATGTTAATAAGTCAATAATAGCCTCACGTAACGCTTCAATGGTCTGGAAGTTTGTCAGTTTCTCATAAACTTCTTCAAATGAAATCATTTCAGAATTCATACCATCTTTATCAATGCTATTCATTAGAATATTAATAATACCAAACATCCTACATTTGACAATGTTAATTTTAGGATTCTGGTTTTTCAAGACTAAGTTAAATAGATTATTAATGATATTTTTAGCTTTACCGTACTCCCCATTTTCTAACATGCGAACAAAATTGGCTTCATGTTGGTAGTATTTGATTTCATGGCTCCTTTTATGTTCTTGGTCACCATCATAATGAATAATACCCTTTTTCCCAAATACGATGTTTTGCTCCAGTGCGTGGAGTGCTTCTTCATAAGCTTTATGAATATTCTCTATATCCACCTTGCGTTTACTGACTGCAATATGGATGTCTAAGTCTACTATGTCTTTGCTAAATGTTTCAAGCCACCTTCGAAAACCGTTGTTTCTGTAGACATCTTCTGAGTAATTAACAAGTGCCACAATCATACCATTAAAATAAATCGGATAGATTTCTGAATTACCCCTATGGTCCCTAAAGGTATCCATAAAATCATTTTTTAACTGCTCCATAAAAGCTAAAAACATATCATGAGCATTGCCAGTGACATTGTCATCAGTATGCATGTAGAACATCACAACATTTGAATAGGTGCCTGGAAGCTTCACGCCATAAAAATCCATTAACCTCATGTATTCTTCTTTATCCCTAAACGCCTGAGTGATGAGCCGAATTAGGAAGTACTTCTGCATATAATCTTTATTTTGCAACACATTCTTTTCCAATCTTTCTTGTTTCTCTTTGGTTTCTATAGCATAGGACTTCAGCGATTCAAAAGCATTATCCATACTTCCAAATGGCGTTGATGAGTCTTCTCTTAGTAACTCAATTGTGGATAATAATGGGTCATATCTTTTCTTCTTAATAAGAACAATGGCAACGATACTCATGATGATAATAACCAGTAAACTTAATAGTGCTATCACATGTCCTCCTATGATCGGTTTTTTGAAGGTTGATGCAGGAATAACAATAAAATAGCGCCAATTAATTTCATCGGAACTCACCGTATAGGTATAGTAATCTTCCTGATTATTTTCATGGATACGTCCTTCCCCATCTTCTTGAATATGAGATAGCACATCATGAGTAAAATCCATGGCACCATATGCATAGAGAATGTTATCCTGCTCATCCATAATAGCCACACTGGCCTGCCATTCATTAAATTCGCCCATGTTATTAATAATGTCCACAAAATAGTCATTATTGAGTTTTATAAAAACATTGGCTTTATGTTCGATTTTACGAATAAATGGCAATGATTGCATATAGACAATACTACTAATTTTCTTGGTGTTTTCAACATAGATAGGCCTTATTTCTTCTCGATATTCTTTTTTCAAACTTCTTACCCAATCAGGAAAATACCATGTAGCACCATAAAAGGCATTATCTGTCATACCTTCCAACGTGCTATGTCCATAGGGCGTTAGAATAGAGCCTGTGTTTCTAAAATAAACAAAGAAATTATCAATCATATCATTGGCTACTGTGTAGGCAAGAAAGTTATTGGTTAGATTAATTAGCGAATAGTGATAGTACTTATCAAAATCACGCTTTGTATTCATAATCCCACGCAAATTATCATCTGATTCCAGTTGCAGCGTAAACATCTTGACCGTATGTAAGCGTTGGTCAATGGATTGTTTTAATTGATTCATCACCAATTTATTAGCTGCCGTTACTTCTTCCTCAATCACTTTAACATTATAATAATAGAGTCCTGCACCAACAAAAACAGGAATCATTAAGATCATAAAATAGTACGATAAAAAGGATGTGAGAAAACTGTGATACCTTTTCTTGATACCCCTATGTAACATGATATTCCTCCTAGTAAATCATCTTTTCATATCCATACTAAGTCTTATTTTAACTAAAATAAAATGGGTATTCTTGAGGTTATTTTTTGCTATAAAGTTATAATAAACCGCCCTTTCAACAGTTGAAATGACGGTTTATAAACATTTTTATGCGACCCTTTGAAGCTGTAATAGCATGTTTATAAGAATTAACCAATGATGTTAGTCCAATTCAAAAGGATATACATCTGGCGCACCTTCACCAAGATGTCCAATGTATAGTGTATCGTATCCAATGACCGATTCTTCATCTGTTGGAATCACAAGTACGGATAAGTTGTTCTTTTCAGACTTGCCAATCTGGACTTCTATTTTACGATCAGCGTTTCGCTCATCGTCCACTTCGATCTGAATATTGCTTAGGAAACCTAAAATCTTTTTACGTACATAACCTTCGTTTTCGCCTAAACCAGCTGTAAAGATAAGTGCTTCACAAGAAGGTAAGGTAGCCCAGTAAGCCCCGATATATTTGGCTATACGATAGGCATAGATGGCTACAACGGTTTCAGCTTCCACGTCACCTGCTTGGGCTTTTACTCTGATATCTTGCATCATATTGGTGCCACCCAGAGCCTTAAGACCGCTTTCCTTGTTAAGGGCATGCATGACTTTTTTGAAGGCCTCTTCATGCTCAATGCCCTCTTTTTTCATCAGGTTGTCCACCACATGACTAATGACAGCTGGGTCAATATCACCTGATCGTGTTCCCATGATTACACCTTCAAGAGGTGTAAAGCCCATACTGGTATCCACAGACATACCATGTTCAATCTTCGTTAAGCTGCAACCATTTCCTAGATGGGCTGTGATGCCGTTGAATCTGTGATAATCTACACCAAGGAATTTTGCTCCACGTTTGGCCACATACATATGTGATGTACCATGGAAGCCATAGGTTCTCACATCAAAGTCCTTGTACCATGCTTCTGGAATGGCGTATCGATATGCATACTCTGGAAGTGATGCATGAAATGCTGTATCGAATACTGCCACTTGCGGCACCCCAGGTAACAATTCAATAGCAACTTCAATGCCTAAAAGATTAGGTGGATTATGAAGTGGTGCTATAGGGAATAGTTCCCTAATGGTTTCAATGACGTGTTCATCAATTAACACACTGCTGTTATACTGTGTTCCACCGTGAACCACACGATGACCAACCCCTTTGATATCTGTTTTAGCGATATCGTGTTCATAGAATTTATCAAATACTGCTAATAATGCTTCATGGTGCGTTGGCAGCGGCATATCGATCACTTGCTTGTCATGATCAACAACCATCTTGATTCTGCTACGCTGGGGATTACCAATCTCTTCAACAACACCCTCCATGATACTTTTAAGTTTATGTCCTGCCTCCATTGCAAATAATGTGAATTTGAGGGAGGAACTTCCACAATTCAATGCTAGAATAAAACTTCCCATATAAGCCTCCGTATTATTGTCGTTATAGTCAAACCTGTCATTATCTATTTTATCAATTCGTCTTGTTCCTGTCTACGGTGAATTTTATCCTTCTCATTTGTTAGGTCAGCATTTTTTGAGACTGTATTTTCTTCTATTCGATTCCAAGTAGATGATATGAATTGTATATAATTATTTAAATATAAAATATTATATTTTATATAAATTTTATATTTATTTTTATATTCAATATATTATTAGTAATTATTTCTAATTTTTTAAAAATTTTTAAAAAATATATTGACATAGTGATTTATCCTCTGATACAATCACTTCATGGTCATGATGAGCTCTCATAACTATCGACTACCAAATGACGAAAGAGTGATTTTATGAAAAATATTACAGTAAAAGGTGCCCAAGTGCATAACTTAAAGGACATTGATATTGCCATCCCTAAAAACAAACTTATCGTAGCAACAGGTGTCAGCGGATCAGGCAAATCCAGTCTTGTCTTTGATATTATCTTTGAAGAAGGACGCCGACAATACTTACAGTCTCTAGGCATACTGTCAAAAATGGATGATGAAGATAAATTTGATAGTATATCCGGTATTGGTCCTACCATTGCTGTCCAACAGAGCATCATCCGTCAAAGCAATTCACGTTCAACTGTCGGTTCCAGAACCCATCTTTTAAATATGCTGGGCTTATTATATGCAAGAGAAGGTAAAATATCCTGTTTCTCTTGTGGAACACCTGTAAATGACAAACTTATTTGTGAAACATGCGGCCAAGTGGAGGAGCGTTTGCAAGCCAACTATTTCTCCTATAACCATCCCAATGGCATGTGCATAAAATGTTCTGGACGAGGGTCATATTTTGAAATTAACATGGAAAAACTGGTTCCCAATGACCAGACAACCCTCCGTCAGGTTTTTGAAACCGTCGGATTAACCCCTGGTTATAAGCGCTTGCTATCCAAGCGATTTAAGGACTATATGGCTATGCCCTTTTCATCACTACCCGATGAAGTCAAGGAAGACATAATTTATGGTCATCATGTGACCAGTAATCAAGAAAAACGCAGCTATTGTCTGTCAAGACTTTTTAAAGGACGACTCTATCGACAGGGTGACGATATGGGTGGTATCTATCAGATGTCCACATGTTCGGAGTGCCAAGGCTATCGCATTGGAGAAGAAGCTCGTCACGTGCATTTAAACGGTAAGCATATTGGTGAGCTAGGTAAGATGACAATCACCGAATTGCATGGATTCCTAGAGATTTTGCTCACATCTGACACATTAACACCACTGGGGAAAAATCTCCTTAAGGATATCCTGCGTAAAACAAGCCATTTAATAAAATACCGACTGGGTCACCTTTCCTTGTATAGAGAAATGCCTACATTAAGCGGCGGCGAAATACAGCGACTCTTTCTGAATGCTCATCTGGATTCTAAGATGGATTCACTGATATATATTCTTGATGAACCAACAGCAGGTCTCCATGAATGCGAAAAAAGTGACCTTTTTAAGTCCATTCAAGAGCTTAAGGCAATCGGTAACACGGTTATTGTTGTTGAACACGACAAGCACATGATTCAACTGGCAGAGCATGTGATTGACATAGGTCCAAAGGCAGGTATAGAAGGCGGTCAAGTCATCTATCAGGGCAATGTGGAAGGTCTACTTAAGTGTCAGGATTCCATAACGGGTCAGTACCTTTCAGGTCAAGCGCCCATGCCTATGAGAACAACCAGACAACAAATTGTCATGGATAAAGCAACACCCTGTATTACCATTTCCCATGCTAAAACAAATAATCTAAAGGATGTTACTGTATCCTTCCCATTAGGTGCTTTGGTGGGCATAGCGGGTATGTCAGGAAGCGGTAAAAGTTCCCTTATTTCAGATACCCTTGTGCCTCTCCTCAGAACCTATTTTCACGGTCAAGGAGAAAAAGACACGTCAGATATTGCAGAAAATGATGAAGCTATGGATAGGCCTATGGTTAAAACATTGGCGGATAAACTAGAAGGTGCTAAGCATATCACTGGCTATGCAGAAGTATCACAAGCACCTATTGGTCGCAATATGAACTCCAACCCTGCAACCTATATAGGTATCTGGGATAAAATACGCAAGTTGTTTGCTAGGCAGCCCAAGGCTATAGCACAGCACTTATCTGCCGGCCATTTTTCCTTTAACTCAAAAGGCGCCTGTTCTGAATGCGGAGGCAGCGGTAAGGAAACCATTTGGCTGGGGGGTAATTTCAGTACCCATACAACATGCAAAGCATGTCATGGAAAAAGATACAGTCATGAAGCTTTATCTGTGACATACAAAGGTAAAAATATATATGATGTCCTTGACATGAGTGTTTCAGAAGCGATCACCTTCTTTGAAGAGGAACAAGGCATGATTAAGATACTAAAAGTGATGGAACGCATTGGTATGGGCTATATCAAACTCGGTCAACCCACCCCTACCTTTAGCGGAGGCGAAGCCCAGAGAATCAAACTGGCCAAAGAAATTGGTAAACGTCGTAAGGGAAAGATACTGTATGTGCTAGATGAACCCACTACAGGTCTAAGTTTATATGACACAGCCAAGCTTATTCAATTATTAGATGAACTCATAGCAAAAGGAAATTCTGTCCTAATCATTGAACATGATCCTATTGTACTTGCATCTTGTGACTGGTTGATTGAACTGGGTCCTGAGGGAGGTGCCGAAGGCGGGATGCTCATAGCAGAAGGTCAGCCCAAAGAACTCAAACAACATGCACAATCCATAATCGGGAGGTATTTATAATGGGAACGGTTAAAAGAGATTATTGGCCCACAGAGGCATGGCGGACTACAGAACCAGCTTCTGTCGGTATCGATTCAAAAAAACTCTCTGACCTTGATCACATCATCTCCTCTCAACATAAAAATATTCATGGTATTGTTATGGTTAAGGATGGATACATCGCCTTTGAAAGATATTATCATGGCTATGGTCCTTGTGATGCCCACCGTGTTGCATCTGTGACTAAAAGTTTTACATCTGCATTAATTGGTATGGCTGTTGATTCAGGCTATATACCAAGTATCGACCAAAAAGTATTGCACTTTTTTCCTGACTATGTTACTCATGATATACGTAAAAAGACCGTAACCCTTAAACACCTGCTCACCATGACTGCACCTTTTACCTTTTCATGGAAAGGCAATCAAGGGGGTCAAGAACCTCTTGATCGACTGAGAAGGCAGAGGGATTGGGTCACCTATATCCTTAATCAGATGGGTGGTAAAGGACAGTCTGGTATGTTTCAGTATAGTACTGCTGGTACACACCTGCTTTCAGCCATCATCACCCAGACGACAGGTAGGTGTGCCAGGGCATTTGCCAATGAACACTTATGTGGTCCACTGGGTATGAGAGATATACCAGATCATGACATGAAAACATTTTCACTGGATGATGTGTTTGGTAATCATGCAACAGGATGGCTCAAGGACCCAAAAGGCAACTCCATTGGAGGCTTTGGACTAACCATAACACCTAGAGACATGGCACGTTTTGGTTTTTTATATTTAAACGGTGGTATGTGGGATAATAAACAGATTATATCAAAGGCATGGATTGATGCATCCACTACGCCTCATGCTGAAGTAATGATTGACGAGTCCCTAGCTAAGTATGGTTATCTATGGTGGATTCGAGAAGAAAAGGGTATGTCCATCTACCTAGCACTGGGCGATGGTGGTAATGTTATATGCTGTGTTCCAGAGAAAGATCTGGTTGTTGCAATCGCAGGCAAAATAGGTAGAAAACCCATTGACCGCTGGCCGCTTTTTGAGACATATATTCTTCCTGCTATTCTTGATTAAATGTAAGTTTATCATTAAGGGGCTGTCTCATAGCAATTTTGTTGGCTAGAAGTTTCTGGCAACTATAAGAGGTTAAGCTTTTCAGACCCCTAAACGTCCGTGTTTAGTAGTGCAACATGTCAATGTTGCTTGAACAGGGGTCTCGCCGTCCATGGCTGCGCTTTTCGCTTAACCTCTTATAGTTGCCTACGATATTGACGTTTTTTTGCTTTTATGAGACAGCCCCAACTATGATATAAAATCATGAAATTAAACAATAAAAAAAGTAGATGCGTTTCCACAAGTAAAACCATGGAAAGTATAGGTTATACCCTTTCAATAAGGGTATGGATAGCTATACCGCATCTATCTTTTTTTACTCTTATATCTCATGCCTCTCTACTTCAAATCGGTACAATTGTGCGTCTTCATGTTGTTCTATACCAGCTTTTTGCTTGGCTATATTTATCTGCTGATGAATAGAATCTACACCATCAAGATTGGGTAGCAGCAGCCCTCTTTTATGGGCTTTTTCTACAATGACACCATACTTGCTCACATCTAATTGGTCCTTATTCTGAATGGGCTCAATCTCATGTAATATATCTACTTTAACCTCTAAATCGTAGCACTCCCTTTCTTGAACAGGGCTAAAACGAAAATCAGATGATGCGGCTGAAACAGCATTATGGATGATTTCCTGAGCAAGGGTGTCTTGTGTTGCTTGTATGGTACCTATACAGCCTCTTAATTGGTGGTCTTTATGAATTGAAACGAACGCTCCTGCTCGATTATTCTCAAGCCGTTCCACAACATGTGGCTGTAACTTGTCCTTAAACGCATCCCAGTCTAAGGTTTTATGCTCTTTAACCCATGCGTTTATAGATGCTCTTGCCAGCTTGATATAATCCTCTTCTCTATCAAATATTTCCACCATTTTATCTGCTTTAACACGGTTCACTTTTTCTAGCAAACTCTCTAATTTTTTGTTCAAAATATGAACTTGCCCTGTTAAGTAACCCACACCAAAGGGTCCTTCATAGGAAAATACCTCTGATGTGCTTTCTACAAGGTCCACAGCACCTAATGCCATGATAAAGCTTCTTAGGCCGCAAACTTGAGCATTTTCGTGGAGCTTATAATCCATGGTTAATAATGCCTCATAATCACTATTTTCCAGCGATTCCACAAGGAGTTGGTCAAACGTTGGTCCATCTGGATGATAGTTGTAGGGACCATCTGATTTTAGTGCATGTGATAAATCGCCACTGGCTAAAATAACCGTATCTTCCCCATACTTCTCAACAACCTCACCAATAATAACACCTATTTGATAAAGTGCCTTTAAACTTAGTAGTCCCACTGTGATATGAATAATCTGATAATCCCTATAGACTTGATCGATAAAATGATAGGGTACCATGCAGCCATGGTCTAACGCTACCTCTACACCATAGTCTTTGGCTGACTCTTGATCCAGTAAGAGATAAGATATGTCATGCTTAATGAATGCCTTTTCTAACTGTTCATTAAAACCTAAATCAATGGATTTCTCCATATGGATAGCATGAGCACCAAACATACCAAAGTGACCTGTAACTTCCTTTTCATTAAGTATGCATATACCATTGTTGAATACATTACCATGAGGGGTTATGGTAATCAGTAGTTTGGGTTGGATGTCACCTATAAGCTCTGCCACTTTCGTTAAGCCATCCAAGGTCTGAGAGGCTTCTCTTTCTCTCCCTTGACCAATTTCATGTATAAGTATGGGTGGGTGGGGTGCAAACATAATTCTTTTTAATGCATCCATGTGTCATGCTCCTTCCTATCACGATTCATCATTCATCTATTTTCTATACCCTTTAGTATAACATTATGATAACCAACTACACATACGCTTATTTAATCCTACATAGCTATCTTGGAAATAACGGTATTAAACATTACCGATATACACATGTTTCAAATACTTCCTTGCTTCTTCACCAATATCCCATAAAAATCCTGTATCTGTTTCAGGGGCATGGTACTTATACCTTGGAAAATACCGTGACAAGTGTAATATTATATTATGATCAACACCCCCTAGCCACTTACATAAAGCAGTTAACTCCTCTTGGTTATCATTCATATCCGTCACCACCAGTGTCGTCACCTCAACATGCACATGTTTGTAAGCAATTTTTATGGTTGCTTTAACAGGTTCCAGCTCACCATTACAAAACTTTCTATAAGTGTTGTTGTCAAAGGTTTTTAAATCAATATTCATAGCATCCAAATAAGGCAGCAACTGTTCAAGCGCTTCTTGTGTGATAAAACCATTGGTAACCATGATTGTTTTCAAACCTTTTGCTTTAGCCAACTTAGCTGTATCCAGCATATACTCATAGAAAATGGTGGGTTCATTATACGTAAAGGATATGGAAGGTACCTTACTTTCTATAGCTAATGATACCATGTCATCTGGGGATTTATAGACTGTTGATGGCAGCTCTTTTGCAATACTATAATTTTGACAGAAACTGCACCTAAAATTACATCCATAACTACCAATGGATAAGGTTTTTGTACCCGTCATAAAACCGTATAAAGGTTTTTTCTCAATGGGGTCTATATCAATAGCACTCAGTTCTCCATAATTTAATGTGTATAACGTACCCCTTATATTTTCCCGAACATCACACAGACCTTTATTCCCTTCTTTTATACGGCAATGATGCGGACATAAAAAACAATGTACTTTCATATCTTTTTCTTTTGCATAACATAATGCTTCTTTCATATACGTACCCCTATTCTACCTTTTAATTATATATTAAGGTATAATAGCCATTTACTCAATACCTAATCATAGGGATGGCTCTTTATAACTAAAAGAACCATCCCTCGGCATGTAACTTATTTATGATGAAGCACCAACTGCTTATCCCTTAACCTCCTGGGCTATTCGAATTTGCTTTAGCAGCATTTTTTTAGGTAGTACTGGTGCCATTCTTAATAGGATACGTTGAGCAAAAGTAAGACCTGCCTTAACATTTAATTTACCTGCTAACATGCCCTCGTATCCGGCACTTGCAACGGCATAAGCGCTGCTTGTCTTTGCAAACAGGCTGGTTTTATCCATACCTGATGTTTTTGCAAATTCAGATTCTGTAGCTCCCGGCAGTAAGGCTGTTACGGTTATGTTCGTGTCATACAGCTCTTCTGAAATGGCATTACTAAAGGATGTTACATAGGCTTTTGTAGCATAGTATACGGCTTGTAACGGGCCTGGCATTAGGGATGCTGTTGATGATGTATTTAAAATCCTTCCCTTGTTTCTTTTAATAAAATCTGGTAAGAATAAGCGGGTTAATGCTGTTAAGGCAACGATATTTAGATTAATCATGGCAAGGTCTTGTTCCCATTTTCTTTCATGAAACTTACCTCGTCCACCAAAGCCTGCATTATTAATCAGATAATCTACTTCTACCCCTGCTGTTTTTATTTCATTGTAGACTTCATAAGCGGATTCTGGGTTGGTCAAATCTTTTATGATGACCATCACATGGATTTTGTATTTCTCTTCCAGTTCTTTTTTAAGTTCTAAAAGCTTATCTTGACGTCTGGCTACAATAATAACATTCCCGCCTTTTGATGCATGTATTCGTGCCAGTTCCTTTCCAATACCACTTGATGCCCCTGTAATAAGTGCTGTCTTTTTCATAAGTTTATCTCCTTTCATTATTTCACTATCCTACATAAATCTATGATCACTCTCATTTTATTAACAACATGTTACTTATGCATTTTCATTATAAGTGACACATCGTTACTTGTCAAGATATTTTTATGATTTTTTTAGACTATAACCCTATAAAAATACATTATAACATTCATATTGTTGCTTAACATACAAGCATATGGTATACTCTACTCATAAGGCGAGGTGATGACATGACTTTTGAACGTGCTAGAAGCAAAGAAAATAAAGAAATTAGGTTAAAACAAATAAAAGAAGCCGCTATTAGACTATTTGATAAAATACCCTATCATGAGATTTCTTTATCAAAAATTGGAAAAGAAATCAATTTTACACGGGGTAATCTCTATAAATATATTTCATCCAAAGAAGATATCTATATTTATATTATCATAGACGAATTCAAAGTATTATTGGAAGAAATGAAAGAAGAATTAATACTGGAAGAAAAGCTGGATACCAAGTCATTTGCTAAAAAATGGGCCATGGTACTGAATAACCATCCCAGATTTTTAAAGCTGGTATCGTTGTTATTTACAATCATTGAGCAAAATGCTCATACAGCTATTTTGATTACATTTAAGAATTATCTTGTAGAGGTTAATCATATCATGTTTCGTATATTTACACATAATTTTCCTGAATTTACCCAAGCTGAGATAGGTAAGTTATTTGATTATTCCTTTTCTATGATTATTGCTAGATATGCCATCTGTAACCCTACAAAAAATCAGATTGAAGCCGCAAAACTTTCTAATTACAATTATACCTTCCCAAATTTTGTAGACTCCATGAGCGATGCTATTGTGTTATTGATTAATGGTATCAAACTTTCAAAAATATAAACTGTTTAAATAGCACAATAAAGCCCTGATTCCTTCATCTGTAATCAGGGCTTTTATATTCGTAAAACCATTAACCTTTTTCATCATCATAAAATTTCACATGTTGTTGCTCTCAGCTGTTGATTTACCCCAATGATTCGTTTGATGCAAATATAGAACAACAGCTGTTACAATAATGAGCACACTACCTAACAAACTAAGTAAGCCTGGTAATTCTCCCCACAATAGAAAGCCCATTATGGCAGAAAAAATAATACTGGTATAGATATAAATGGATACTTCAGATGCTGGCGCATATTTATAGGCAATTGTCAACCCATATTGACCCATTGCAGCAAAGATTCCTGTCCCAATCAAATACACCCACTGCATGCCCACGGGCATTTGAAAATTAATGATGCTCAATGGAATCATGACAATCACAGAGACAAAGGAAAAGTAAAAAACGATGGTAGATGGGTTTTCTTTATTTTTCAACAAACGTACGATGGTATAAGCCCCTCCAGCACATATAGCAGAAAGAAGGCCAGCAGCCGTCGGTAAGATTTCTAAACTAAATTGCGGTTTAATAATGAGCATGGCTCCCACAAATACGATGATCAGCGCTGGTATTTGAATCTTACTCAGCTTTTCTTTTAGAAAAAGTGAAGCAAAAATAGTGACAAAAAAGGGAGACAGCTTGTTCAGCATTGCGGCGTCTGCCATGATTAAATGATGAATGGCATAAAAATAAAATGTGACGCCTCCCAATCCTAGAAAAGCTCTTCCCAACAAATATTTCTGATGCTCTTTCTTACCAAAAAATGGTGTCTTGGTACGGTACATCACATACAAGGCTACGCATAAACTTACTAAATTCCGAAATAAAACTTTCTCAAAGGTTGGTATATCACCAGCTAATTTAACCATGGTCTGCATGATTGCAAAGGCTATTGCTGAAATTAACATAAACAGTACGGCTTTTGGTTTGTTGTCCATCTTCTACACCTCAATTTCTGAGATTCATTATACGCTATCTATTATCCATTAACAAGTATAACCTGACATATTTATACCTTGAATCCAATTTGCACATCGATACCCAGTATGCCTTTTACCATGCCGTTATGTTTAATGGGCAAGCTTATGGTGATGCATGGGGATTTGGATATACCAGAAATATAAGGATCAGAAATATAGTTACAACCTTTTCGGCTCTCATGAAACCAGTTTCTTATGGAAGCATTTTTTATACCTGCTGGTGGGTTGGAATAAATAAATTCACCTGATAAGGTATTGGTCCATATGGCTTCAATGTTAGGCATATCAGATAATACATTATCTAATATCTGTTGATGTTTTCCTTGGTGATGTACTTCCATGGAGTCATTGACCGTACCTTCTAATAATAGTTGTTCAATGACTTTTTCTTCCATGGTTTGTATGATGGATTGACTTTGCTCCTCTATTTTTTCTTTAGCCTTAGACAGAAGATTCAAATGATATTTGTGGGTAATTATTTCAAGACTCTTGGATATATCCTTAAGAATCAGTTCAATGGCACTGATCTTATCTGTATGATGATATTGTCTGTTGATATCATCATTAATCCTTTCTATTTCTTCTGTTACTTTGGCAAATGCTTTCTCTGTTGCACTTAAACTGGTATTAACGGATTCTGTTAATTGATTATTGTGATCAAGGGCCTGATTCATAATGCAAAGATTATGTTCGATATGACTAAAAGCATCTGTAATCTCTGATAAGCTGCTATTCACCTTTTCTGCCGATGTCACCGTTGATTCAATTTCAATACGCTCTTCATGGGAATTGTCTTTGACTAAGTCAATCAGTTCATCAATATTTTTCATGATATCTACAATCTCATCAATAGACTTGGCACTGCCTTCTGCAAGGTTACGTATTTCCTCCGCTACAATAGCAAATCCCTTACCCGCCTCCCCTGCACGAGCAGATTCAATGGAAGCATTCAAAGCCAGTAATTTGGTTTGCTTATAGAATGTCTGAACCGATTCCAGTATGTTTGAAATCTTAATGATGGCATCCCCCAAATCCGTTATGGACGTTACTGTTTCTTGAGACGTGAGTGACACCTTTTTAATCTTATTGATGATATCATAGACTTCACTTATCTGGGTATCCACTGTATTTTTTGCTTTGTTTGTGGTATCTGTAAGACCTATGGAGGATGATTTTAATTGATTTGTACTTTCCATAATTTCTTTGGCTACGTCCAAAGAATGACTGACTTTTTTCTTCCCTTCATCGTTAGCAGACCTTAGCTGTAACGACGTTGCCATCATATGATCGGATGTCTCTTTTTGAAGTGCAATGGTTCGAATAATATCCTCAGATGATTGGTTAATCTGTGATTCCACCACTTCCATACTAAATAGCTGTGATAAAAGATGGTGCTGAAATTTAGCTATAACCTGGGCGATACGTTTTTCCTTTCCTCTAAAGTATTCCATTCTAATTTCTTTGCCAATCTCACGTTCAATATCGTTTTCCAGCTCTTTTAATAAATCCTTTAGGCTTTGCATCCATACACGCTCCTTCTTCTGTATCTATCGAAAAATTATATGATTTATAACCTATACTCTATCCATTTATTCAATAAAAATATGCAAAAAAGGACATAGGAATCATTAAAAGACGCCTTTGTCCTCTTTACTATATTAATACCTTAAAGCTTTAAAGTCAAGTTATTAAATATAACGCTACATATCATCATGATACATTTTACCTAACTGGCCGCAAAATAAAGCGGTACAAGTATGGTACTTGAACCGCTTTATCTAACCTTTATTTTAGTCAATAAATGAACTTCCAGTCGTTGTGGAACCATTTTTTGTAATGCTTGTTTTGGCTTCTATTTTAGAGATTGTATAACCTGCTGGTGGTCCAATGCTGTAATTATTGAGATGATCGCTAAAATTCAAACTCTGGGTAAAGGTATCGGATACCGTTTTTATGGTCATAAAAGTTGTCTGTCCTGAGTTGTTTACATAATGAACATTGATACGGACAACGACGCCATCCATGTCATCATAGCGACCGCCGATTCCATAAAACATAAACCCATCTGGTGCAACATAAAAATTTGATTCATAGGTACATCCAGCCACAATAAATTCTTTGTACACATTACCACTAGGTGTCACAGGAGCTGCAATCACCGTGGAGCCTGCACCGATTATGATCAGTGCAAGTGCTATTGTTATTAACCTTTTTGATACGCGCATACACATGCCTCCTTTAACATTTAAATGAGTAACCAAAAACATTGCGTTAATCCATGATGTGTATCTCATGTCCTGTACATTTAAATGTCAACAAGCTAGTCCATAGCAGTATTATGGGGTCAATTCTTGAATTTTTGTTTTACTTGGTGTTAGCTGATTGTGCCTTTCATTATAGCTGACTGTGCAACAAGAATACATGTATTTATTTGTTATTTGTTATATCTATTTGGCTTTTTTATTATTTTTTATATGCTTATTCAATATTTATTTATAATGAGTACTCGTTTTTTTATATTTTTTCTAGACATAATCCATTAACTGATCATAACAGATTCTTTTTCATGTTAATGACGTTATCCTTCAATTGTTCATACAACCCTTTGATAGGAAAAATGTCTTGCAAGATTGATTAATTTCGTGTATACTATTAATATCGATAAACGATATCGATATTCGATATTATACGGCGTAACGATATGTATCTATGGTGTATGTAAAGATAACACTTTAATGATAAAAAAAATCTCAGTAAGGAGGGAAATATATATGAAAAAAGAATCATTAGATAAAAGTACACACCAAGTTCGTTGGGGCAGCTATTTAAAAGATGTCTTAATCTGCTCGCTTGGGGCATATGGTGGACCTGAAGCCCACTATGGTGTTTTTACCGATCAAATGGTCATCAAAAAAGATTACCTACGTGAAGAAGAATTGGTGGAACTGATTGCTCTTTGCAGCATCCTACCAGGACCAACCAGTACACAAACCATTGTTGCAATTGGTTATAAAACAGGTGGACCACTGTTAGCCTTCTTGACCATGTTGGTATGGGCGTTACCTGTTCTAACGATTATGAGCTTACTTTCATTTCTATACCTATTCTTAGACCGTATAAATGTGTCACAAGATGGTCTACGGTACATCGGACCAATGGCCGTTGGTTTTATCATTGTTGCTGCTTTTAGAATAGGCAAGAAAGTCATTGTTGATCGACTATCATTGTTTCTACTGCTGATGGGCGGTATAACCACCTATTTCATTCGAGACCCATGGATTTTTCCTTTGGTGTTAATCTTAGGTGGTGTGGTTAGCGTTATGACATCTGGCGAAAAAAACATTTGGAATCGTATCAAATTAGACCCGCCATGGCCTTATTTCATTGCTTTTGCTACCTTTGCCATTGGCAGCCTTGTTGCCGTTATGATATGGGATAACCGAATTCTCCAACTGTTTGAAAGATTTTACCGCTATGGCTACTTGGTTTTTGGCGGTGGTCAGGTAGTGGTGCCTGTCATGCACAGTGAGCTGGTTGATATTAATCACTTTTTAACCAATCAAGAATTTCTAACGGGTTATGGGCTGGTACAAGGTTTACCTGGTCCAATGTTTAGTTTTAGCGCTTATGCAGGGGGCATGGCTGCTCGAGGTGGCAGTACATTAACCCAAGTATTTGGCTCCATTGCCGGCGGTATCGGTATCTTTTTACCAGGTCTACTTCTCATTTATTTTATTTATCCCATATGGGAAAATCTTAAGAAGATTCGAGGCATAAAAGTTTCTTTGAAAGGTATTAACGCTGTGGCTGGTGGTTTAATTTCCGTATCTGCCGTCATTTTAATGCAAAAGAGCGGATTCATGATAGATAATATACTCGTTACCTTGCTTACCGTTGCACTCCTTCTAACAAGAAAACTGCCGACACCTTTGATTGTTGTACTGGTTCTAATCGCTGGTTTTCTTATATAGCCATCTGTACATAGCACATGAGTAAAGACATGTTTGATTGTATATGTAAGCCTTAGCCTCAAGAAAATAGCCCATTATCTTCTTGAGGCTAAGGCATTGGAAGAGCTGATTATAGATTTGTCTATAGAGATGTTGCAGTTGGATAGTTGATATGACTAAGTATGTGACGTGGGAGGGCTGTCATTTTCCCTTTCATTATTATAGCGAATCTCTTTATAGATGGGTCTATACAATACCATTTGAATATACGCCATAACGACAGGTGAAACAACAATGGAAAGGGGCATCACATCAAACAAGAATAAACTGATAAAACAACATAACAGCATAAGCACTGGTATGTAGACCCTTTTGATTGTATAGTACAGAGCTAATTTAAATAAAGCATAGGTTGCCATAGTCCCATGAGCTATCATTGGAAATACTTGAATAGCCATCAACACAATAAAGAGCATCAACCCATAAGGAACAGCACGCAAGAAAATAGGAGCACCATAGCTTATTAACAAAACGCCATACACATACAAGCTGGTAAGCATAAATATCACCATTAATCCTATCAAAAAGGCTTGCTTGAACTTACTTTTATATGCCCTCAAAAAAATAATGACTGTCCATGTATCATCACCTTGTAAGAAGCGGTGAACGGTATACAAAACTGCCGTATAAGCTGGTGGCACTGTGATGAATAGAACAGGTGCTAATAGACCTAAGTCCGTGATTCTTTTTAAATCATGTGATATCAATAAGGGAAAAAGGATATGAACATTGCATAGAAAAAATACGACGCCTATCCCACAACATGTTGATACATGCTTTGTTAGCTGCCATGCCAATGAACCTATAGATTTTTCTATTTTGGTACCATGATGTGGTCCCATCTATGACACATCTCCTCTTTATATGTATTTTGTATCTGCATGAAATGTCTTATTTCTATACTGAGTAGGTGTTAGACCTACATTTTTCTTAAAGCAATTATAATAATATTTGTAACTACTAAAACCAACTTGATCTGCAATTTCATATGCCATAAGGGAAGTATTCTTCAATAATTGTTTGGATTGCTTTATTCTAATGGCATTGATATAGTCTTGTATAGACACACCCGTTTCCTTTTTAAACAGATGGCAAAAATAATTGGCGTTTCTATCAATATAATGTGAAACCGTCTCAATGGATATGTGGTCGCGATAATTTTTATGCATGTAATCAAGGGCTATACCAATTAGATTATTGTTTGAATGGATAAGATTATGATTACTTTTTTCTAAACCATCGATGCAAAAGGTTTCTACAATGTTGAAGCAATCCATAATGGTTTCACTTTGCTTTATCTTCGAACAATAACCCTCTACCATGTCATCAATGATATGCATTTGCTTATAGATGGTCTTCATTTCATTACCAATGGCACCTATAAGATAGGTCAAAAAACCCTTCACTTCATCCGCATCTGATGCTGTTCTTATTGCATCAAATAGACTTTGTACACCCTGTATTAATTTTTCATAGCTCAGTGCTTTAATGCCTTGAGCGATATCGTCATGATTTAACGTTATTTTTTTGTGGGTTTTGAATGGGTCTTGGTCCATGGATTCTGAGAAAATAAGTTTACCATAACCCATAAAGAACTTATACGCTAAACAATCCTTAGCATCTAAGAAAGCTTTTTGAAAGTTAAACTTAGAATAGGTTTTACTAATGCCAAAGGTTAAGGACAATTGCTCTTGCTCCACTAGAGATCGTATTTCTTCTACTCGATGTGTCACCTCATCTTTGAATGCTTGAACATGATCATAGGTGTTACAGAAGACATAAAAAGCTAATTGGTTATCTTGTTGTGAAGAAAAGTGAAAGCTATGCATGGGCTCTGTAAATGTTTCACACACAACTTTTTTTATGGTACGTTTGATACTTAATCGTGTTGCCTTATCATAATCTGTTTCGAGGTTTTCATATTGATCAAATTCAACCATGATACAAAACAATCGATTTTTATGACGTGGTATGTTCTCTTGTAAACACAACTGATTCAGAATGGCCGTAGACTCTTGTTCTTCATTCATGGATAAATAGGTGAATATTTTCTGCTTAAAGGTATTTTTTTCTATTTGCTCTCGCTTAATATCCGATACTAAGGTTTGTACAAACACCAATAGGGTCTCAATATTGACCGGCTTTGTAAAATAGTTATTGACACCGATGACAATGCCTTGTTTCGCATAACTAAAATCAGAATACCCGCTTAAAAGGATAATCTTAATAGAAGGATACGCCTCTTTAACCAATTGACATAACTCAAGACCATCCATAACAGGCATCCTTATATCTGTGATAATAATATGTGGTTTCTTATCGCATACAACTTTGAATGCCTCATAGCCATTAGCTGCCGTATATACATGCTCGATACCTACATCTTTCCAGTTTATGGTGTTACCCAATCCTTCACGAATCTGCTTTTCATCATCTACGATTAATAATCTCAACATAATCTCTCCATTTTGGAATACTTTGTTGTTTCGGTAATATCAGTTTAACCGTCGTACCATGACCAACCTGACTATAAAACGCTATCCCGTAATCATCACCAAAGTATAATTTTATGCGTTTATTTAAGTTTCGAAGCAAAAGCCCTTTATCTGTATCCATGTCTGAATCCATGAGCTGGCGTACCGTGTCTTGGTCTGTACCCACACCATTATCCATGACTTCTATTACTAAAATATCACCTAGAGAATAGCCTTTTACCGTTATTTCCCCCCCTCCTATTTTATGCTCCAGACCATGAATGATGGCATTTTCAACTAATGGCTGTAACAATAAATTGATTGTATAAAGGTCCAATAAATCATCATCAACATCCACTTCTAATTGAATGTGACCTTCGAATCTTTTCAATTGAATTTTCATATAATCATCAAGGTGTTGCAGCTCATCTCTAAAGCGGGTGAAGATATTCCCCTCGTTCAACATGTGTCTAAAAAGATTGGATAGAGCTTCTAACTGAAAGCTTACTTCAAAATCTTTATTTTGTCTTGCCATCCATCTTATACTATCTAATGTATTGTATAAAAAGTGAGGATTAATTTGGGATTGTAAGTATAGCGATTCTGAAATTTCTTTTTCAGCCTTCATGGCATATAACCTATCCATCAGAAGGTTGATTTGTGAAATCATTTCATTAAACCGATTACCTAACACCTTTATTTCATCATTTGATTTGGATATAAACTGAACATTCAGATTACCATCCTTAACTTCCTGCATGGTATGGGTTAAGCGATGAATGGGTTTTGTAATGGATTTAGAAAATAGACTGGATAATACGATGGCAAATATAATCATGGTGATCAAAATAATGTTGATGTAATTTTTTACTGCATCAATTTCACCATCAAAATCATGGGTAGGTATTAACCAAACAAGTTCCCATGGACCCGTATCTAATTTTTTGGATACCACTAAATAATCGATACCGTCAACAATATATATTTTTTGATGATTAATGGTCTCTCTGTCTTGAACGATGTGTTCCATATTGGATGCGATGTAATCTACACGATTAGAGGATAGCACTTGCCCATTGTTATTAAGAATGAACACTAATTTATTAGGTGACCATAAGTCGTTATGATAAAG
Source organism: Vallitalea pronyensis (assembly GCF_018141445.1). Taxonomy (NCBI): domain Bacteria; kingdom Bacillati; phylum Bacillota; class Clostridia; order Lachnospirales; family Vallitaleaceae; genus Vallitalea; species Vallitalea pronyensis. The sequence goes on from NZ_CP058649.1 coordinate 5,868,247, forward strand.
ATGCCTTAGGGTACTTTCTTGAATATCAATTCTAAGCATACCCAGCTCCCGGAATCGATTGGGGTCTATTATTTTCCTGTAAAAAGATAGGACATTAATTGTTTCACTGGGCTTGTACAGTAAGCTTTTGTAGACGTCTGTCCATAAATAGTTGTGTGGATTGTTCATGAATTCAGCTTCTAGAACAGGAACTGAACGATGCAATGAACCGATAGAAAATACATCTTGTTTGTGATTATTTTGCAGTTTTAGAAAAAGTACTTGATGGTCTTCCATCCGATTGATACCGAACAAGTTGGTGAATGTCATATATTCGCTATTGTGAAAGGCAAAGCGATAAGGGTCATACTCTTTTTTAACAATTTCCTGCATTTCTTTATTAAACGTAATGTCATAAGATAAGCTTTCAACACCCTCACAATAAGCATCTAATTTATCTTTTATCTGTGTAATTTTATTGCCTGCTATATACTCTTCTTTTGTATACAGCACATCTGAAACTTTGGATATAATGACACTTGAGATAACGAGTAAAGGAAATACAACCAGCAGAATATAAAATATCAATATTTTTCGTCTAAATGTCAATGTCATAGGCTTAAATAACATGTCGTGAATTCCCTTCACCATCATCTCAGTGAACACCATCTACAGTTTATCATAAGTATACATGAATTATACAGGCTTTACAAGTAAAGCACATCCATGAGAATCATACTTTTTATTCACTATACCAAGACCATATATTGGATACTGGCTGTTGCAAATGCTTCTCTTTTGATACAAAAAAGAGCTTGCATCCATGGGGTTCAACTCGGGCAACAATGGACTTGCAGCAATGGTTGTCAATTGTTTCAGCTTTATAGGCTCTGACATACAGATCAGATACACCAACGACTTCACTTAACAAAAGCTCCCTTGTCATCCATTCTTCGGTTGGGTTAAATATAAAGATATTATATGTTGCATCTTTTTCTATTTCATTAATGAGCACTGTTTCTTTTGTCTCGCTATCCAAGTATAACACTTTTGTTTTAAACTTACCTCTGGGTTCAACCAATCGAAAGAGATCAACACGTGTTTTGGCGATTTCATGTAGTGGGTCCGATGTGCATACCACCCCTCCTGATACAGCTTGTAACAAGGTTAAGGATTCGACTTCCGTTTCATTTAAGAAGATATGGAAGTCTCTTAACATCATGGCATCTGGGTCATTTTGCCAATACACATGATTGAAATAATTAACTGCTGGAATTTCGCGAATCATATTGATAGGGCCAAAATCATCTTCTTTCCATTGAGCCCCAACGTCTCCCCCAACACGCATACCATCCGCATAACCAATAAAAGGTAAGAATGGTGCAATACATCCTAGCCAATAGCTCTCTTCACCAATTTCTTCACGAATAACCTTTAATAAATCTCTAAAATACTCCACAGATGTCTTACCAGGGGTATGCCGCTTCACTTTACTGCTGTCTTGGAATCCAAACTTCATAAAATCCGTTTTAAAAAAGACAATGCCCATTTCTTTAAATGTTCGAAAAACTTGCCTGATGTATGCCATGGCATCTGGGTGACTTGTATCCAAAACGAAATATTCTTCATCAAGGTATCCCCATATCTGAGGTTCGTTATAAAATTTCATGGGTATAACAGGTTGACCATCTAAATCATATAGAATCCAATCGGGATGTGTTTTGTAAAGTTTACTCTGATTGCCTACCATATAAGGACCAATCCAAATACCTGGTTTGTAATCATTGGCTATAATGTCATCACATGCCGCCTTCATGCCATCTGGCCATAGATGATTTGGTGTTAACCAATCGCCTGCGGCAGGGAAATAGCCTGCATCAATCTGCATATACTTTAATGGAATGGCAGGTTGTTGTTGGGAAAAACCTTTGAGATAATCCCTTAGTATTTCATGACTCAAATTATTGTATAAATAGTACCACGAACACCAATGATATAAGGGTTCTAGAGATGTTCTAGCATCCATATTCTCAGCAATATGCTTTGCAGCTGATGTTAACCCTTCTTCTAGCTCAGAGGTTATTGCCATGTGCATCTTAGGGAATGTGATCTTCTCATGGTTTAATCGCTCCAGCCTATAGCCAGCATTCATGACCACTCTCGTTGTGTCTCCGTTAAGAAAATCTAAGTGATAACTGTTCACAAATCGATCATGTTGATCACCATAGATGATCATATGTTGTTTATGACTATCAGAAAGCCCTACAATACCATAACTTTCGATTTTTGTATGGTCCTTCACAATTGTCTTCAATGATAAGTAACCGGATGGTCCTCCCATTCCTAATCCTTGCCTGAAAACACCGTGGAATCCTTCAATCTCCCCATAACATATGGGATGAAACCAATCCCATGTCTTCCCTTTCTGAATGATAGACGATTCTATCACCATTTCCTTTGAGTCCACAGCACTTATTTTTAACACGATAACGCATGCATCCATTGTATAGGTTAAGGTATATACCCCATCACCTTCAATTAAACTTACCTGTAAGGGATGGATGGGTCTTCTATTAACGCCAGGAAAGCAATCCCTTATGATCAAATGAGGACCTTTTATATTAAAACTCCCTGCTTTATTCACTTCAACGGTTATGGCCATCTTGATAACACCTCCTATTTTAATTCTTTGAACCTGTTGTTGCTATACCACCGATTAGTTTATCTTGGCTAAAAAAGAACACCAGTAGTGGTATAATGGAATAGATGGTAGCAATGGCCATCATTTGATTCCATATGACACGCCCGTAGACTTCATTTTTAAATGCTGCTACCCCCAATGAAAATGTCCATGTATCCCTTGTTTGTAAGAATATTAACGGTCCAAAAAAATCATTCCAACTCCAAAGAAATTGGAAGATGATACATGTTGTAAGCACAGGGACTAACAGTGGCAGCATGATGCGATAGAATATCTGAAAATGATTACATCCATCTAGTTTTGCAGCTTCGTCAAGTTCTCTTGGAATGCCCATCATAAATTGACGGATTAGAAAAATAAAAAATGCATTACCAAATAGTTTGGGTACAATCAAGGACAGATGTGAATTAATCCATCCTAAATATTTAAATTCGATATATAAGGGAATTGTCTGCACCTCTGCTGGTATCATCATGGTTGCAAGAACAACTATAAATAGTATGTTCCTTCCTGGAAATCTTAACCGTGCAAAACCAAAAGCAACAAGAGCTGAAGATGCAACGCTAAAGAGAATAGAAAATCCCGTTATTTTTATGGTATTAAAGGTATATAACGTAAAGTTTTGAGAATTCCAAGCTTCTATGTAATTCTTGATTTTCATGGGTGATGGAAGCAGCTTAGGCGGATAGGCAAAAATATCACTATCGATTTTTAATGATGTACTCACCATCCAAAAAAAAGGGAACAAGAAGATGGCTGAAATGCTTATTAACAACAAATAGCGAACGGTGGTATTCATTTTCTTTTTTTGTGATTTCTTCATAGTCATTATCGTTTCTCCTGTTCTGCTTCGTAATACACCCAATACTTGGAAAACTTAAAGATAATCAAGGTGAGTACAAGTATAATGGCAAATAATATCCAAGCTAATGCTGATGCATAACCCATTTCCATATACTTAAAAGCCTTTTTATAGAGATATAATGCATAGAGCATGGTAGCATTTAATGGTCCGCCACTACCATCTGTAATAATATACACTTGGGTAAATGTTCTAAAAGCACCTATAATCATGGTGATCATATTAAATAAAATTGTGGGGCTTAAAATGGGTAATGTAACTTTATAAAATTTTTGAAAACCATTGGCACCATCAATCATTGCAGACTCGTATAAATATTGGGGTATGTTTTGAAGTCCTGCCAAAAAAATCACCATGGTGCCGCCAACACCAAAGACACTCATCATAATCAATGACCATAACGCATAGGATGGATCCCCTAACCAATCGGGTCCTTGAATCCCTATTGCTGACAGAATAAAATTCAATATACCAAAATCGCCATTTAAAAACCAAACCCAAACCAGAGAAAGAGCAACCCCAGATACCACAGAGGGTATGTAAAATAGTGTTCTAAAGAGATACATCCCCTTTAACTTAGAATTCAACAGTAAGGCAAGCATTAATGAAACCACTAATGAAAGGGTTACTGAAAAAAATACGTATTTTAACGTGACCTGTATGGAGGTTATAAAAATCTCATCATGAAAAAAAATGTTTTCGTAATTCTTTAACCCTACAAATTGGGGCACATTGATCATTTTCCAACCTGTAAAGGACATGATAAAAGAAAATAACATGGGTCCAATTTGAAAGAATAAAAAACCTAAAATCCAAGGTGCTATAAACAAATAACCTTCAAAGGCTGCATATTTTTTCTTTCTTTGGCTGATAGATTGTTGATGCCTTGGTTCTTTTTGTTTTTTTTGAATGCGTTTTCTCACTATCTTTCCATCCTTTTGCAAATGATTAGATGATAGAACTGCTTGTAATAAGCAGCTCTATGCACCTCTATTGTTCGATCATTTTTCCATATTTTCAATATTCTTAACGGCATCATCCAGTGCCGTTTTAGCATCTGCTTTATCCAGAATAACTTTTTCTAATGCGATGGATAGTTCTTCGTGAATGGCATTACCAATGGGACTAAAATAAATGGAGAAACGGTCAATGGTATACTCTTCACCGTAAGCCATATCAATGAAGGGTTTTCTTAGGGGGTCATCTTCAAATCCTAGTTCTGGTAATAAGGAAGGTATCGCTGGTAATGACCAACCTGCTTCCGCTTTCATTTTTTGTGCCTCTTTACCTGACATTTTTATCAGAAGCTTAAAAGCTGCCTCTTTATGCTTGGACTCTTTGGATATATGCCAGCCAGCACTAAAGATAACTGCTGGTTTTACGCCTCCTGGACCTGCTGGCAGACCCACCGTTCCAATATTTTCTATATCAAAACCCTCAGAGGATTTAAAGTTTTGCAGGTTCCAATGGCCACCAAGCATCAGAGCGATTTTACCTGTCTTAAACATCTCTGCTGCTCCACCCATTGCTTTGGTTGTAGCAGACTTTGGGGATAAACCGTTCTTTTCAAAACTTGTATACCATTCTACGGCTTCAACTGTATCTTGAGCATTCATAACCCCCTTATAATTATTGTCTTCATCAATGAGGGAACTTCCATTACCCCATAGCATGGGCTCAACAGCACCAGTCCAATTGGATTGCATAAACACACCATAGGTTTTCTCTGGGCCATCACCTTGTGTTAATTGCTGTGCATAGTTTTCCACATCATACCAAGTCCAGTTTTCATCGGGATAAGGTAAACCCGCTTCGTCAAACAGCTTTTTGTTGTAGTAAAATCCTGTTAAATTAATATCTGCCGGCATCCCATATTGTTTGCCTTCATGCTGCCATAGTTTTAGAACAGATGGGGCATATATGGTATAATCAAAGTCTTGTGACTCAAAGTACCCATCCAGAGGTTCAAATGGCTGAACAGAATATAAGGTTGGCCATTCATCCACCATCATAACATCCGCTGGATTGCCTGCGGCAATGGACGTTCTTAGCTTTGTCATGTAATCATCACTTGTAGGTTCAAATTGAACTTTAATGTTTGGGTTTTCTTTTTCAAATTCATCAATTAAGATCTGTGTATTTTTTGCGGCTTCTGCATCGTCCCAAGTTGCAAGTCTTAACGTAATGGACTTTTCAACTTTAGCGCCATCACCACTTGTTGACTGACTGCATCCTGTCATAAGTAAACTAAAACCGATTAAACAAGTCAACATCATGTGTACCATTTTTTTCATCATCCCAACTCCTCAACTTATTTTTATTCATTAAGTATAGTCTTTTATATAGGCTTTGTATATCCTTTGTAGGTTATATATTATCCTCAATAGTTAGATTTTGATTTTTTGTTAGTATTTCACAATGACAGGATGACTTTACCTTAATCAATTCCCTTAACTTGATTCATAATAGAGAAAACAAACTCATGGTAGACGAAAAAAATGCCTATCCTTTTTAGATAGACATTCATCATCACTTACAACTCCCTAAATAGTGCATTAATTGACATGTGCGAGTTTTAAGCACATTTGCTGGCTTCTATTTCTTTCTCAAGTAAAGTCATCATAAACCCATTATTTTCATCACATATAGCGTGTTGAAAAGCAGAATAACGGCATTTTTGGTAGACCTCATTATCCATCATAAATTCATAACCTTTTATACAACGAGGGTTACAAGCATTGGGGTCAACTAACCGCTTACATACGGATGCCTTTTTAATATCTTTTTTCATATTGTCTGGTAATGTATTAAGGCATGCTTGGTATTGTAAAATATGCTCTGGAAAAAGTCTAAGTTTCATGCCTGACTTTCTTGTAATAAATGTGGCTATGGTCCTTTTATTTTGCTGATTAACGTAGGATGCCGTATAGCCACTTTTTGCAGATTTAATGTTGTATCTACACCTATTTTGAAGCAAAAACTCATGGACCTGTTGAACAAAATCTTTGTATTGCTTGTCTACTGTATCTAAAAAATCCACCATTAAATCATCTTGTTTACTCATGTAACGACCTCCATTTACTATGCATGAATACGATAACCTGTTATTATCTCCTTATGGTATCATTCTATCCACATAACTGCCTCTCTTTTTAAGAGCAAAAAAAGAGAGGCAGGATTACGCTTACCTTTGTACAACGGGCAGCCAAACGTCACATCGATAATCAGCACTTTGCTGATTTCCTTCAAAATAAACTTCGATATCCGGTGCATCTGCATACGCATAGCCAGACGTGGGTAACCATTCCGTTACAATCCGATTTTGCAGTTCTTGTATGGCTGTTGGCAGTGGTCCTTTACATTCAAAAATTGCCCATGTACCTTCAGGTATGGTATATGCATTGAACTTTTTAGGTGTCTCAAGAGTCGTAGCTGCGGCAATATAATAGTCAAAATCTTTACCATTCATACACGTACTAACCCCTAATAGTCCTTTGGGGTCGTCATTATTTAGCTTAAGAATCTTGGGTATTGTCCCCTTAATGGCCGTTCTTCTCCAAAATTTTGGCACCTCAGCAAAATTCTTTTCAATATCCATCTTATAATGCTGACGAACACCGACGATTTTAAAAGCTTTTTTTGTTTCTATTCTATAGTTTAGCTTTTGATTTCCTTTGATATGCATGGTCAAACGAATAGGTGGAAATGCGGCTAGCTGAACCCCTTTTTTTCGGGCTTTACTAGGAGCCATACCATGAACGCCTTTGAAGGCTCGGTTAAATGCCGTTGGAGAATCATAACCATATTTTAGCCCAATATCCATAATTTTTTCATCCGTGGTTTGCAAATCAAAACCAGCACGGGTCATTTTTCGATTGCGAATATACTGGGATAGTGGTATGCCAGCAACATATGAGAAAACACGATTAAAATGGAATAGGGAGCAATTGGCCTTTTGAGAAAGCTTTTTTTGATCCATGTGGTTTTCCAGATTGTCTTCAATGTATTGTATTGCTTGATGAAATCCATCTAGCCAATCCATATTCATTCCTCCATGATGTTAATCTGATTTTATACTAAAGAAAAATTACTCATTTAATAAAACCAACCTATTGGCATATTTAGTGGTTGATTATAGTGTAATGATTATATTAAGAGTTCTTGATTGGTATTCCAGATTCACATGGAACACCCACTTGACATAATCCACAGCTTGAAGTGTTTAAGTTATGCTTACTATTACTATACGGTCTTATGATATCTCGCTGATATGTTCTACATAATATTTTATCATGTCCATTTTTTGAAATAGCATTGGCTGGACATCTTTTTATGCATGCATCACATGTCCCATTATTATAGAATAGGCAATAATCTACATGTGATGCATACTTTCTTTTAGTTGGCATCAAATCCATATTTACAATGACTGACCCACATCTGTGAGCTTTACCAACGCTTGTAATTAAACCATCGCTCAATCCAAATGTACCTAATCCAGATATAAAGGCTGTATGTCTCTCTGACCAATTCGAGGCATAACCATAGTTCTTTGATTGCATATTTCTGAAGTTTTCATGTAAAGTGGGCGACATGGCATGATAACCTAACATATTTAGCTCTTTCACTAAATATTTCATGAGATTATTAATAAAGTTTTGACCTTCTAATCTATTTGCTGACCATTCATAGCTTGGATAACGGTCTTCTTTTAAATTAGATGATTTGGTCTTCTTAGTTTGTGGAAATACAAAACTTATGACACTCAATTGCGTATGCGTTGTTGACGAGTATTCATGATTATATGCTTCTAATGGCGTCCAGTAAAAATCACCAATATCCTGTTTTAGAAATAAATATAATGGGTCATTACCTTCAGAAAAACCAACAATTGGATCATCATATAAGTTTTCAGATTGGTTACTTACGAAAGTATTTATGATATTTATAACAATACTATTATTCTTTAGACGCATCTTTACCACCTTTAAATTAGAAAATTACTTTTAACTCCTTATAGACACCAATTAACCTTTTCGTATCTTTATATACGATTTTATCAGACTATATACTATTAAACAACTGTATCCATCTAGATAAAATAAAAATATACATCTATACCTTTAATTCCTTACTAACTTCCAACTTTACAAAAGCTATTAATGTTGCCACTTGACAACATATCAAAATATGATATCTTGTATTTTAGAACAAGATTAAGCATAAAGGAGAACAGGATGGAAAACATAAGAATTGGCACACTCGTAAATGGTTTTGATGCTCTACGTATCATTCCTCAGATTAAGCAGTACGGATTTGAAAGTTACAGTTTAACCTTTTCACATATTGAAGAAAACGTTGATTTAAAGGAAATGGCAACACAACTTAAGGGTATCTTACAAGATACAGATGCTGTTATCTCTTCAGTATGTGTCTATAGCAACCCATTGTCACGTGATATAGGACTAAGACAACAAGCCATTAGAAGCTGGGAAATGCTTATAGAACATGCCCATCATTTTGGTACAGACATTGTGGCAGGCTTTACAGGACGGATAGAAGATGAGACCATTGATGGGTGTATCCCTCTATTTAAAGAGGTATTTGATCCTCTTGCCAGCCTCGCTAAAGATAAAAACGTTCGATTAGCTTTTGAAAATTGTGAAATGGGCGGTAATTGGGAAAGAGGAAACCATAACATTGCACATACCCCTGATGCTTGGGAACTTATATTTGAAGCCCTTCCTTACGAACATGTGGGGCTACAATGGGAACCCTGCCATCAAATGGTTAAGCTTATTGATCCTATAGCCCAATTAAAGACGTGGCTTCCTAAGATTTTTCACCTACATGGTAAAGATGCTACAGTTGATTGGGATATCATTAAAAAACATGGTATAAACGGACCCCATAAGTTTGCATGGGACCGCACCCCTGGATTCGGGGATACCAACTGGACGACTATTATTAGTATTTTAAGACAGCATCACTATAAGGGAACAATTGATATTGAAGGTTGGCATGACCCTGTATATCGAGATGACTGGGAGATGACGGGACAAGTCCATGCTCTGAATTATCTTAAGCAATGCAGAGGCGGAAGGTACATACCTAATCCCAAATAAGACGGAGGTAACACAATGGCTGTTGAACTGACGATTGATGCGTTTGTTAAGGATAATTCTGGTGTATATGTAGCAGATATGACATTGGATAAAGACCATAGTACAGGTATACATCAACATAATTTTTACGAGCTTTTTGTTGTGCTGGAAGGTGAATACGTGGAATACATTAACCAACAAAAAAAGCTATTGGGTTATGGAGATTTTCATTTTATTTCTCCTAGGGATCGCCATTATTTTATGGGTAAAGGGAAGGGTAAAAATATTCTTAGGAATATTGCTATTGATAAATCTTATTTTGACTGTATCATCAAAACCCACTCATTATCAATGGACCCACTGTACGCCAGTCCCTTGACCTTAAAAAAACAAGCCATAGAAAACTTTATTCAAAAAAGTGATACGCTCCTAGGCTATACGCCTTCCACACTCAACAAAAAATATATCTTTGAAAGTTTATTAAGTGATATCTATTTAGACATATCATCACTGGCTAACCAATGCATCCCTCCATGGTTAAAGAAAGCCTGTGATTTAACAAGAACCCATCATTATTATATTGAAGGGTTACCCAAATTTATAACCCTATGCGGGAAATCTCAAGAGCATATTACCAGAGAGATGAAAAAACACTATCATATGAAACCCTCTGAGTTCATCAATGAATTACGACTGGCAAAGGCAGCAAATGAATTGATGACAACTCAACATAGTATCATTGATATTATCTATGACTGTGGTTTTACAAACCCTTCCTATTTTAATCGGCTCTTTAAAATAAAATATGGTATGACGCCAAGTCATTATAGAAAAAATCATAACATAATTTTTTCCATATCAATATAGTTCATGTTTTATCAAGATAACATTGGAAATTACTCCTGAAATAGATGATAATGAAGATACAATTAATCCATGCGTATCTTCTCTTCATTTCAAGGTGGATAGTGCATGCTATAAGGAGTGAAAACCATGTTTGAAAAGCATAGATTGTTTGAAGGCGAACTTCATATCACCAAAACATATCAACAATATCAACAGGAACATAAAGCTGTACGTGAGCTTGAATGTTTAAAAACCCAGATACCATACACCCTGCGTCCAACTCAGGAACATGATTTGTTTGCAGGTCGATTTGCTACTACCGCAGTAGGTTTCTATCCCATTATGTTAGGTTATATACGGGATGGCTATGATAAAACAGGATATTGTGCCGATATGCTCTATTGTAAGTCCATGTTAGAAGAATTGGAAGGCAATACAGACATGGATGCCCAGTATATTCAAGAGGTAAAAGACGCTATTGATTTTTGGGAACATGAAAATACGGTGACGAAAATTAGAGGGGCTTTTACGAAGGAAATGGATTTTGCAATGACTGGTGACCAATATGCCGAGGAAATCGGTGTTGCTTATCCATTATATCGCATTGCAGGTACAAACTTAGATTATCATAAATTATTGACTTATGGTTTGAACGGTTTGGTTAACTTGATTGAGACAAAAATAGAAGAAACCACCGATAAAGATGCTGTCATCTTCTATGAATCCTTGATTGGCATCATTGATATAGTAAAACATGTCATGGATACTTATATGCAGGAAATCAAATCATTGATTACCATGACAAAAGATGAAAAACGTTTACAAGAATTAAATCAGATACTAGATTCTTTGACACATGTTCGTGATAACAAACCAGAAACCCTTCATCAAGCCATGCAGTTAGTCAACATCTATGCTATCTGTACAGGTTCTACTGAGTTAGGACGTATTGATACATACTTAGGTGACTTCTATGCAAACGATATTAAGAATAAAACCATAACAAGAGATGAAGCTGTATCCTACACCATATCTTTATTTAGACTTTTTGGCGAAAATCTTATACGTGATTGTCGTGCATTAATTGGTGGTAAAGGCAGAAGCTCCATCAAGAATGCCGATGAATATGCCCTTGTGGTCATGGATGCCATTGATATTCGTCCTGTATACTTACCTCAAGTAAGCTTACGCTACTATGAAGGTCTTGATGAACGTTTATTTGACCGTGCATTAGAGCTATTAGGAAAAGGGATTACATTCCCTATTCTCTATAATGATGATGTGAATGTGTCATCCACCATGAACGCCATGGATGTACCCAAAGAAGTTGCTGAGCAATACAGTTTCTTTGGATGCGGGGAGTATATGCTTGCCAATAAAAGTATCGGCACGCCTAACATTTTAATTAACATGCCAAAAGCTTTGGAATTAACCTTAAATAATGGGATTGACCCAGTAACCAAGCAGTTAATGGGCTTGCAGCTTGGTGAGATAACCGATGATATGACTTTTGATGAATTGGTCCATCGTTATAAGCAACAATTGGATTTTTTCATTGATCAAAGTGGCCAATTCAAAGAATTAGTTTATGACAAGCTTAACGAGGAAACTTCCTTCTTATTTGTCAGTCTACTATATGATGATTGTATTAACCGTGGAAAAGCATTATTTGATGGGGGTATCTATCATTTGGGTGGAACCATTGAAACCTATGGTAACATCACCACATCCGATAGTTTAGCAGCCATTAAAGAAGTGGTCTATGAAAAACAAAGTTTCACCTTAACCCAGTTAGTGACCATGTTACGTGCTGATTTTGAAGGTTATGAAGACCAGAAAAAGCTCTTAATCAATGCTCAAAAATTCGGCAACGACTATACCGGCGCAGATGATGTAGCGGTGGTGGTCCATGAGCATGTTTGTAACAGCATAAGAAATCAAAGAGAAAAGACACGTTTAGATTCACTCCTGGTTGTCATGATTAACAACAACATGAATATCTTACTTGGTAAGCGAACAGGTGCTACACCTGATGGACGTCACAAAGAGGCTATGTTATCCAATGGAAATGGCGCATACGCTGGTCGTGATGTGGAAGGTATTACATCCTTAATGAATTCCATGACCAAGTTAGATACAGCCATTCATGCAGGTGCTACACATAATTTGAAGTTCACCACAACACTTTTTAATGATAACCGGGAAAAAACGAACGCCTTGCTGAAAACCTTCTTTCGTTTAGGTGGTCAGCAAACCAATATTTCAGTGGTTAACCAAAAGGATTTGGAAGATGCCATGATTCACCCAGAGAAATATGAAAACCTGATGGTTCGGGTTGGCGGTTTTTCCTCTAAGTTCATTCATCTTGATGAGGGTACACAAAAAGACATTTTAATGAGAACGGCTTATTAGGTGATGTCCATGAAAGGTATTGTATTTGATATACAAAAATGTTCTATACATGATGGTCCTGGTATTCGAACCACTGTTTTCTTAAAAGGCTGTCCCCTAAGGTGCCAGTGGTGTCACAACCCAGAATCTCAATCCATGAAACCTCAGCTGCGATTCATGGAGAAGAAATGCATTAACTGTCAAAGCTGCGCTGCCGTATGCAACGATGGTGTCCATGTTTTCCAGGATGGTAGACACCATGTGAATTATGATGCATGTACCAGCTGCGGCCGATGTGTAGAAGCTTGTCCCACAAAGGCTTTGTCTATCACGGGAAAATACATGACCGTAGACGATGTGATAGCCATTGTAAAAAAAGATATACCATTTTATGAACATTCAGGAGGGGGCGTTACCATTTCTGGTGGCGAACCTCTCCTGCAAAGCTCATTCACAAGGGAGCTATTGATTCAGTGTCAATCATTAGGTATCCATACGTGTGTCGAAACCAGCGGTTATGGAAGTGATAAACAGCTTGAAGAGATTCTTCCGTATACAGATTTATTCCTATTTGACTATAAGGTATCCAATGACGAACGGGCTGTTGCATGCACAGGTGTTGACACTAGCGTTATATTGCGACATTTGGACAGCATTATACGTCATGGTAACCGTGTGATTTTGAGATGTCCTATCATTCCCTCAGTGAATGATGACCACGATCACTATGATGCTATTATAGCTCTCTTAAAGAAGTATCCTTCTATCGAGAAGGCTGAACTGATGGCCTATCATAATATTGGCTTATCAAAAGGACATCAGGTGGGTATAAAGCAAAAGGAATTTTCAGTCATGTCTGATGGGGACAAAGCCTTATGCCTTCAATATTTTAGAGATAACGGCGTGGAGCATATGGCGTTTTCGTCATAATCAATACACGCCATAGAAATATAACAATTATAAAAATGACCGAAAGAATCATTCTTCGGTCATTTTTTACTGGATATATGAACTTTCCTTTAAGCAAAAAAGTTTTTAGCATCTTCTAGCATTTCCTTACTATTTATCACGGACTTATGGGTACTATTAGCAATACATTGTAATGAAGATTGTGGTATCAAGTCATGGATCTGTTGAAAGTGTTCTTCGTAAAACATATCTTTTTCCGCATATATAATTCTAACGTTTGTCTTGATGTTGCTGAGTTCTTCTTCTTTTATACCTATATCCTTAATCATCAATTCAAATCTCATCATAGTATTTTTTACAGAAAACCCTATACGCTGTAGTAATCTTAGTAGATGATATGTTCCCTTGGTTAATTTCAACTCCACGCTCTTGGTGGCATTAGCTAGGTAATTTGGCGATACTAATAGCAGTTTAACAAAAATATCCGGTCTTTTTTTTGCTAGGTATAGTGCAATATTTGCCCCATCACTGTACCCCATAACATAAGCTTCTTTCATTTTTAGGGATTCGCAAAACCTAATCACATCATCACAATACTGTTCAATGGCATAATACGTATCATTAGATATGCTTTCACCGTGACCACGGCTATCTATGGCATAGGTATGAAAATCCTGAAAATGCCTTACTTGATGTTGCTCAAAGATAACCTTTGATTGAGAATTCCCATGTAGTAAAATAAGGGGTTTTCCCGTTCCATATTCGCGATACGCTATTTTTATATCCTCTAAGTTCACATATTTTGTTATGTTTTGATGCATGTTATTCTGTCCTTTCGTTCCAATCCTGTTTTATAGGTCTATCAACATATCTGAAATCTCATCAAATGGAATCTTGAAAGTTTGGAGATTCGTAGCCTCCTATAGATAAAGCTTACTTGGGATAGCATACATAATAATTCGCATCATATCATAACCCTATCTTCGTGTCAAATACTACTTCATTAGTCGTCCATACAATTTTTACTTCGTTAATATTGTCTTTATGTTTCATAATCTAATGATACATAGAACTATGTCTATTTTTTAAGATCTAAGTTATCAACAATGGCTTTAATTCTTCTAATACCCGATGACGAACTTTGCTCCTTGATAATTTTAAAATAGCCAAGTTCTGAGGTATTAGCAACATGGGGTCCTCCACAAATCTCCAGTGAGTATCCAGGTATCTCATAGACCTTAACTGTATCACCATATTTTGAATGGAATATACCTATTGCCCCACTTGCTTTTGCTTCTTCTAAGGTCATTTCCATACACGTCACATCCATATGGGCTTGTATAGCTTGATTGACATAAGTTTCTACATCTTTAATCTCATCACTTGTCATTTTTCTATGAAAAGAAAAATCAAATCTAAGTCGTTCAGCATTGATATGACTGCCACATTGAAAAACTTCGTCACCTAGTACTTGACGTAATCCACTGTTAAGTAAATGGGTCGCTGTGTGCAGTTTGACACTATTTACATTATTTTCTGCCAAGCCACCTTTAAATTTACCTGCTGCACCAGACCTGGATTGCTTTTGATGTTCTTCAACCTTAACCGTAAACCCTTTAACATCCACTACTATTCCTTTTTCTTCTGCAAGTTCTAATGTAAACTCAATAGGGAATCCATAGGTATCATATAATCTAAATGCTTGCTCACCACTTAAACACTCACCTTTTTCCAATTTACCAAAGTATTTGTTTGCCATTTTCATGCCGCCTTGAAGGGCATTATTGAACTTATCATATTCTTTTTCTAGCTGGTCGAGTATTCTTTCTTTACATTTCTCAACTTCTGGATAAGCTTCCTTGTATATCTCTATTACTTCTATTGCCAAATCAAGTAACATATTTTCATCTATGCCTACTGTATGAATCATGCGTATGGTCCGCCGTATTAATCTTCTAAGCGTATAGCCTTGCTCCGAATTTGATGGTACAATTTTAGCAGGATCAGCTAAAATAAAGACAGCTGCTCGAATGTGTTCACAGATCACACGGAAGCTTTTCTCGTATTCCTTATTATATGGGATGCCACTTAATGCTTCTAGCTTATGAATGATGGGTAGAAACAGGTCCGTTTCATAAACATTTTCAAGATTATTTGCTAAGATGAGCAGCCTTTCAAAGCCTAGTCCCACATCAATGTTTTTCTGGTCAAGTTCTGTTAGATGACCATCTTTATCTTTATGGTATGTCATAAATACATTATTCCCCAGCTCCACATATTTACCACAGCTACAAGCAGGTCCGCACGTTTCACTACAATCTGAGACGTCATTCACATAAAACATCTCTGAATCTGGACCACATGGTCCTGATTCTCCTGCTGGGCTCCACCAATTTTCCTCATCACCATAATAGTAAATCTGTTCCTGTTTTAACCCTAACGCTAACCACGTATCCACTGCTTCTACATCTTGTGGCACCTGATCATTACCTTTATGAACAGTAACTGCAAGTTTTGAAAGGGGTATACCCAGCTGGTCTGTAAGAAATTCAAAACTCATGGTGATGGCTTCTTTTTTAAAATAATCACCTAAAGACCAGTTCCCAAGCATTTCAAAAACAGTTAAATGATAGTCATCACCTACTTCTTCAATGTCCCCTGTTCTTACACATCGTTGCACATTAACAAGACGTTTGCCCATAGGGTGTTCTTGCCCTAACAGATAAGGAATCAGAGGCTGCATGCCAGCAGTGGTATATAATACACTTGCATCATTTTCAGGTACTAAAGATGCTGCCGCAACAACTTTATGTCTCCTTTCTTGGTAATATGCTAGATAGATTTTTCTTAATTCATTTGCTGTCATTTTCCTCTTCCTTTCTTAAATTTGTAAGTACAAAAGTGACTTCGTCACACTTTATTTTAGCCGTGACTTGCATTTTCAGAAGTTATTTTTGTACTGCGCATCAAGATTTTCTCGTTCACGAGAAATATCTGCGCATAAATTCAATTCTTTTTTTATTGGATAGGAGAACTTTCCTATCCAATAAAAAAGCCCTAAGCTATAATAGCTTAGGGCGAATGATTAATCCGTGGTACCACCTAAATTCAGAGAATATCTCTGCTCTCATTAAGTACAGGTAACTCTACCGATACTCTATCCTCTGATAACGGTGGATCTCCGTTGAAGCCTACTATTATTTCGGTTCAAAGCTCTGAGACTGCTTCAAAATACAGATTGTGAAGATTCGCACCAACCATCTTCTCTCTGGACAATCACGTAGATTTACTCCTTCTCTTCATCGCTTATATGTTTAATTTTTTTTAGCTTAACACTAAATGTGGATTTTGTCAAATGTATGTTGATATTTATTTATTCAATCTATAACGTATATAATCCTATACCGGCGTATTACTTATTGCTTTTTCCTTTTAAGAATGAACCAAATAAGGCATATGACTATTACACATAAACCCATAATGATAGCTGGCGTGTAGCTATTCTTCTTTTTTTCTGTTGCATTGGCCTTAATTTCTGTATGGTTATCATGTTGTTTTTCATGACCATTATCCACATAACGATCAACAGTAATAGCACCTTCTTCTTCGTTATAAGGGGTATATTTTTCAAAGTTACCATTGATTAAGTCTGATGACACAACACCATCTGAAGGTATGTGGAATGTCATATTTTGCTGAAAACCTTCATAGGTTGCTATGGTTTTATCCTCAATAGAAACTTTCCATATTGCATCAAAGTTTCTTTCAAGTGCAATGTAAACACACTTTTCATTTGGTACAAATACCATGGAACATAAAGTAGGTGAAACACCATATTGTGCCGTCATCTCCAAACCTTCAAATGCATGATATATATCAAATCCATGTTGATGATCTTGGATGTAAGTATATGCTTTTTTGTATCGATCTGCCCCAACGCCATTTATTTCATCGTTAGGAGTATTTAGAAAATCAGTATGTTTAAAATTGCTCATAATGATGAAATCTTCGCTGATGGACTGGTATTCATTTGTTTCATGGCCTGCTTCCGCAATAACTGCATTTCCTAAAGGGTCGGCTATTAACCCATGGACGGTAAAACCAGGCCGATGAATAAGTCTTTTATCTTTAAGTCGTTGAAGCGTTTCATCCACATTGGTTAATTCATACACATAGTGACCCATTTCTACAATGAATAATTCGTCTTCATTTTTTTCACTTTTCCCTTCTTCTGTAGGATACTGCATCTGCAAGCCGATATAAAGTCCTTGATCATTCATCCCTGTAATATAAGGGTTGAAGTCACCTTCTACAAAGTGCATGGAAAAAATATGAGTATCATTTTTCTCTTGTACCATTAGCCGAATGTCTCTTGGAACATAATCAAAATTCATTGCATATATCGGGTCGTCTATATACACGGCAAAACTGGTACAGGCATAGGTATTACAAGGTCTTAATATAAACATGATTAACAAAATTACGAACAAGACCATATACTTCATCTGATCACCTTCTTTTATTTTAAAAGCTATGAGCATTACGCTTTTTCACTTTACTAATGATGTCTTATATTATTCCTGCAACAGATGTACATACAATGGTCATTTATAGCATCTATAGAAGATGATAGTTGTTAATTAAAATGCGTTAGTTCACCTCTTTAAGCATCTTGCCCTTTCAGAAATGCTTTCTCATGTTGTTTAAAAAAATCATAGAATAGCCTTACATTTTTAAGCTCTGTCCATTTACGAACAGCCACTGGTGAGGCATCCATATCGTATATTTTAGCGCCCTTTATGGCTAAAATAAACGGTGAATGGGTTGAAATAATGAATTGGCACCCAAAAAACCTGGCAGAGTCCTCAATAAATTTCACCAGCTCCAATTGGCGCTTAGGTGATAAACTATTTTCTGGCTCATCTAATAGATACAGTTTATTTTCTTCAATCTTTTCCGTAAAATACATATAAGCACTTTCGCCATTGGACAGTTCCCGGACATTGTCTATCAGGTTCCTATTCACATAGTTGGATTGTGTATTGCTTCTGGCTTCATTCACTTTTTTTAGTTCATCGTAGTCTTTAAGGGACTTGAATTGAAATCTTGCATACTTGGCATTTAAATATTCATCAAACAAATCTTCTCTTTTTGAATGAATGCCTTCATTTAGGTTTCTCACATTCAACATGTAGTCAAAGACATCATCACTTGTCATGATGCTGCTTTTTTCGGGAATGCCTGTCACGGATTCCATCTTGCATAGACCCACATAATCTTCAAAGAAGTTGGTCCTATTATAAATGGATTCTCTGCATACCTTTGCTTTTTCTGCAATCACATTGAGAGCCGTTGTCTTACCACACCCATTACCTCCGTACAAAATTGTAATAGGCTCACATTCGATTTTTTCGAATTCTGTGAGAGACAATACTTTAAAAGGGTAAAAAGAATCATAACATTTTCTTTTTATCTGTAATAAAAAGTCAAATTCTTGGTCAGCAGTTGGAAACTGAAAGGTATCTATATATAGCATCGATTCTACTCCTTATAGTAATGGAAGGATTTTATACGTTACACCTTACTCCCATGTTATATCCTCCGTTAGCTAGGCTTTGCACCTTATAGTTTAAAAAGTTTTAAAGCCTGATCCGCTTCTATCAAAGATAGGGACTCTAAACCATGGGTATACCCTAGAATATCTTCACTAATTTCAACGATGTTAGATGCTTGCTTTGCTTTTTCTAGAAATGCCTTTACTTTTGCTATTTCAATTTTATGTTCAAATATGGATAAGATTTTCACTTCAAAATACTTGATGTAGATATCTTGATAGATAAGCCATTCTTCATATGTTTGAATATTTTTACATATTTGCCCAACGATATAGTCCAGTGCATGGTTGATTTCCTCTATACTCGTATCATAGATATAGTTAATGGCATCAATCTTCTTAAAGGTGTAAGCAATTGTCATCATTAATCGATGAATCATTTCCCCAGCTTCATCCTCGTTAAATAACACATGGAGCTTAGAAAAACTTCTATTTTTGCAAAATCGCTGTTTAATAAATTCAATAAATGTTTCAAAATCTTCCACATTGTTCCCAAGCTCTATTTCAAATAACACTCTAAAAAAGATATGCCATTGAAAATCACTGTTAATGGACCCGATGATTGTGTCCCCCATAACGCGGGAGAATTCATCTTCAAATCTTATTTCCCGCTCAAACAAGATCTCATGGGTAAAATCAATTTCATTTTCACTGATATCGTTTAGCCTTGAAAAGGTTTTGACCAATGTCTTGTTATAGTCTTCCAAGTTCTCCGCATAATTGGACCTGAAAATATATTTCATGATGGTGTCACATGATTTTCTAAAATCAACAATGAAACCAATACTATGCTTTATTTTTATGGAGAAAATATCATAAATCATTTTTGCCAGCGTTGTTTCAATCTGATCTTTTCTTACAGACGGGTTAATGGTATTTAATTGTTTAAACTGGTCATCAATGATATGTAATTGCTTATCAATCATGGAAAGATTTTCGTTAATGGACCCCATAATGTCTTTAAAGAAACTGTCCCAAACGGTATAATTGTTGTTTTTATAGATTATTTTATGTTCAATTTCACCCCAAAATACATTAACAAGAGATTTAATCTGCAGTTCAAAATTAAACAATTGATCGTCAGCTTCATATACACCATCTATTCGGTAGATTTCAAAGCCATTTTTTTGCTGTTGGGGCTGTGGTACATCCAGTTCAAGTCGAATGTTCTTATTGAGGGAGTTATAATAATAGCCATCTGTGTGGCACATACTAAAGCATCTTTTTAGTACGTCGTATATCTTACTTTCATCTTCAATAAACCTGCACTCTATCCGAATACCAATTAAGTCAGAAAGATTAGCGATAAAGTCTTCTGATGAATCAAATTCCTTGTAAGCATTGTTCCTCAGTATTTTTTCTTTTAGACTAGGTACAGATTTTACCCGTCTATTAATATTTAAATAACCATCACTGCTTAAATCAAATAAGTCTTTTAGAAAAATTTTAATAACATTAGATGCTTCTTCTAAATCCTCTGTAATATTCTCTATATAATTCGTCACATCGTTTATAAATCCAAATAGTTCTAATTTCATAATTCCTCCTATACGTCGGCCTCTATTACGCTCTGTTTATGTTTTGTTAATCTTCTAGTATTCTATACTTATAGTATATCATATCGTGTATAGAAAAAATATATTTCTACTTAAACTATTCCATCTAAATAATGTATAAAAAAACATCCCAGCTTTCATAGCTGGGATGGAAATTTTATAGGGGTATGCTTTGTTACTGTATGTGGTTTATATTAGGTTAACTGTCTGTACTTTCATTTGATTTTTCTCTTACATCACACCATTTTACAAAATAGTCTTCAATCCAGTTATTATTCTTGGGTGTATACGTCATCAATTTTTTTCTAGCATTTAAGGCAACATTATTGTACTTATTGCACGTTAATACACATCCTCTAATGGAACCTTGTTCATAACCTTCATAGATGAGCAAAGGCTTTTGTGTTAGGTCTGCAATGAGTTGGCACATAAGAGGGCTTCTTAAACCACCACCTACGCCAATAATAGGACCGATGATACCATTAATATCGGCCAGCACATCTAAGTTTCGCCTGATACCACACACTATATCTAAGATGATACCATAGGCAAAATCAACCATATCCAGTGAAGCATCAATAGGTGTTTCCAGTTGAATGGTTCCATTATTTGTAGGACTGGCAGTGGCAAAATCAAGTGTTGATAGACAAACTAAAACTTTAGGCTTATCCATGTGAGCATATCTGTTCTCTAACGCTTCATAAGTATAGCTTTGCAAACAATTATGTTTAAACCTTTGATAGTTTAATCCCGTAACACCAGCATTGACTTCTAACACATAGGTGTGTTCGTAGATGTACCTGTTACTCCAGCAACGTTTCTGTTTATCTACCATAAAATCCTTGGTAATGGATATAATGGGGGTGGTTGTCCCAGCTATTATGATGGTATCACCTACATTTGCTCCAATACCAAATGCAGCAACTTGTGTGTCTGCACTACTGACTATATAATTAATCTCACCTGTATTCGGAAACAAATAAGAATACTCACGAGAGACACAACCCAGTTTTGCAGCACTTTCAACCAGCTCTGGCAACAAAGCAAAATCAACATCAAACAGCTCACAAAGTTCTTTTGACCATGTTGATGTGGCCATGTCATATAAAAGAGTTTCACAAGCTTGCGTATGCTCATATTTTAACACACCTGTAAACTTGTAACCAATCCAATCCGATATGCTGACGATCTTTTTCACTTGATGACTGGTGGCAGGGTGACTTTCAAGATAGGCTACCAACTTAAAGGCACTGAAATATCTTGCTGCCCATTTTCCTGTTTTATTATAGATGTATTCTTTATCATATCTACTCTCTAAGTATGCGCCTCTGTTATCAATGTTGGGTAGCCCAATAATGCCTTTCCCTTGTTCATCTAATAAAATAATGCCTTGTCGAATACTTGTAGACGTTATACTCATAATATGTATATCTTTTGCTTCTGCTACACACTGCTCCACCACATGTAGAATATCTTCCCAAAACTCTTCCGGTGAAAAATGGCATTGCATATCGTCCTCATAAATGTAATTAGTATCCATCACATGCTCTGAAATAATCTGTCCATCACATGTAACAATTGCTGCCTTGGTATTACCAGTACCAACATCAATGACTAGGTATCCTTTTCTCATACTACTTTCCTCAATTCTACAGATACATGGTGACATCATGGCATTTTTATTTATCGTTTCATCATACCACCGCGTTTAAAGCCTGCTCTTTTTCTGAGATCATATAAATCATTGACTTGTTCTTCTGTCAATAATTGCATTTTATTTAATTGTGTCAATGTTGTTTGTATGTAACAAGAATTCTCTAGAGATTCCAGCCGATAATAGGCTTCTAAAGGATTTTCTCCCCATGTTAGGGTACCGTGGTTTGCCAAAAAACATCCATTGTAATCCTTACAAAATGGTGCAACGGAATCAGGTACTTCTTGTGAACCAGGCAATGCATAGGGAGCAATTGGAATAACCCCTAGAAAAACCACGTTTTCAGCCATCATGGGCATATCAATTGGCATACCAGCCACAGAAAAAGCTGTACCCATTGGAGGATGTGCGTGTACAACAGCTTGTATATCTGCATTTTCCTTGTAAACTCTTAAATGCATTTTTATTTCTGATGTTGAATTTAAGTCACCCTTTTCAATGATATGACCATCTAAATCAAGTTTTAATAACATATCCTCAGTCATATACCCTTTACAAACACCTGTGGGTGTTGCCCAAACAGCATTATCATCTACTTTAATGGTAATATTACCATCACTGCCGCTCACAAACCCTTTATTATACATCCTTTTACCAATTTCAACGATTAAGCTTTTCGCTTCACAATCACTTACATAATTTCCCATATAGTCCTCCTTTGATTTGATTTAGTTAAAGTGTGCCATCATCTGTTTAATGATGATATTCGATTGATGATTGACTACTTCATATGAAGCACCACACACGTGCGGGGTAACCAAAACATTCTCTAGTCCAATAATCTTATTCCCTAAAGCCTCAGGAGGTTCATGATCAAACACATCTAATATAGCTCCTTTAATCTTATTGTTCGATAAAATCTCATACATATAAGCATAATCCATAACTGCCGCTCTTGATGTATTGATTAGTACTGCATTTTCTTTCATTAAATCTAATAATCCCTTATCAATCATGCCTTTCGTTTCATGATTGACAGGTAAGTGAATGGATATAATATCACAGGTTTCAAATAGCTCAGGGAGTTCCACCATTTCATATGTACAGTTATTCACATAAGGGTCATAAACTTTAATATGGGTGCCAAAACTACTTAAAATATCAGCAGTAATTTTTCCAATTGCTCCAAAACCCACAAACCCTATGGACTTCCCATGAACTTCGTTTCCCCTGAATTGATAATAAGCATAGGGTACCTTATCATGCCATCGATTTTTGGCGTAATCAACTGCTGGAAGCAGATGCCGGTAAAAGCCAATAAGCATACCGACAAGTAACTCTGCAACAGCTTGGGCATTTCTACCAGGTGTCGTAAACACCGGTATATTTAATGTATTGGCTACCTTCATGTCAATGTTTACAGGATTACCTCTACAATCGCCTATAAACTTCAAATCAGGATTATCTAAAAAAACTTTCTCCGTTATCTGATCCAGTTCTGTGATTAAGCCATCATAATGACCGTCTTGCAATTTTTTAGAAATTTCTTCCGTGGTATATGCATCATCTCTTGTTGTCCATGGGTCATATACCACTTCTCCAAATAAGTTCTCTACCGTTTGAATACCTTCATGACTAAATTCTGACGTAATTAATATTTTCATATTTTATTCCTTTCAAAGTCATGCTATTATCTCTAACTGTTATACAGTTCTTCAGCAACAACTGCAATTTTATCCGCACTAGGTACCCATATTTTTTCCAACTCTTTTAGATATGGAATATGTGCATGAGGTGGCGTTACTGTTTTTACAGGTGCTTTTAATGCGTCAAACGCCTGTTCTGTCACTTGAGCTGCAATATCTGATGAAAGCCCACATCTTGGATAACCTTCATCTGTAACCAACACACGACCTGTCTTCTTGACTGATTCAATTATCGTATCTAAATCAAGAGGACTGATGGTTCTTGGATCGATAACTTCAACGCCAATACCCTTTTCTTGAAGCTTTTCTGCCGCTTCTAGTGCATAATTGACCATATTGTGAACGGCAATAATCGTTACGTCATCTCCAGATCGTTTAATAGATGCTTTTCCAAATGGTATGGCTTCCATCTCTTCTGGCACATGACTTTCCATCATGTATATTCTTTTATGTTCTAAGAAAACAACAGGGTCCTTGTCTTTAATTGCCTGAAGCATTAAGCCTTTTGCATCATAAGCATTAGAAGGTGTAACCACTTTTAATCCAGGGATAGACGCAAAAAGTGAATACAACGTTTGAGAATGTTCTGCCCCTGCTTGATATCCTGCCCCAACAGGCATACGAAGAACCAGTGGTATTGGATTCTGACCGCCATATAAATAGAACATTTTTGCTGCTTGATTATACAGTTGGTCGTAACACACGCCTATAAAATCAACATACATGATTTCAATAATCGGCTTTAATCCAGCAAATGCAGCACCAATGCCCATACCTAAAAAAGCTGTTTCAGAAATAGGTGTATCAATGACCCTCTTTCTTCCAAACTCTTCAACTAGGCCTGCCGTTACACCATAGGCTCCACCCAGACCACTTTTATTTTCAAAACCTTTATTGGTTGCACCACCAGCTATATCTTCACCCAATATAATAACCGTCTCATCACGTCTCATTTCCTGAGCGATTGCTTCATTGATAGCATCTTTTGTTTTCATCATTCTTTCCATTAGATTTACCTCCTAATTTTGTAATCATGGCAAATCAGCCATGCCCATTCCTTTCATTTGATTATTTCTAGTAGGTCTCGGTCTAATATACATCTGCATAAGTATCACGGACAATATCTTCTGGTCCAACTTTTTCACTATTAAGTGCAAACGCCATGGCCTCTTCCACCTCTTGATCAACTAATTTCTCAATGCTATCCAGTTCCTCAGCGGTTAATAGCCCTCGCTCAATAGCGCCTTCTCTAAAGCGCTTTAGAGGGTCTTTTGCCATATAGTAGTCCACTTCTTCCTGAAGTTTATAATCTTGAGGATCACCTTCAAATTGTCCTCCATACCGATAACAGTCATATTCAATAAAACAAGGTCCAAAACCAGAACGTACATAATCAATGGCTTCTTTTGCCACATCGTAAGATTCAAAGAAATCCATGCCATCACAATGATAGGTTTTCATAGCATATCCTTTCGCATAATTGATGGTACTTTCAGTAGCCAAATTATTTTTAGAAGGTGTGGACATGGCATAATGATTGTTGTTATTAACAAATAAAACGGGTAATTTGAACACACTTGCAATGTTTAGAGATTCATGGACAGCACCTTGAGCCATTGCACCATCACCAAAAAAAGCAACAGAGATTTGATCCGTTTCTTTAATTTTTGAAGCTAAGGCTGTGCCACAAGTAGATGGTAAACCGGCACCAATAATACCAAAACCCGCTATAAAATTGAGATTTTGGTCAACAGCATGCATGTTGCCTGCTCTACCTTTACACACACCCGTTACTCTTCCACAAACTTCAGCAGCTAAGCCTTTCAAATCCATGCCCCTAGCTAGGGTATGGGCATGATTTCTATAGGTGGTTGATAAATAATCATCATCTCTTAACTGTGGTATTAAAGCGCATGAATAACCTTCTTCCCCTGTTTGGATATGCATAATACCTACAAAAGGTGTTTCTATAGATCTTTTATTGGTGGTGCTTTCATGTACATATTCTCCAAATTTTCTTATCCGATTCATTCTTTTATATGCTGTAATTAATTCTTGTTTTTTCATATCATTATTTAATGGTACAGAAACCATTACTCCTTTCTTGCTTTTTTATCTTGCATACATTTATGAGAAAAATGACCTGACATGAATTTCACGAATTGCCGTTTCCATGGGTAATCCAGAAAAGAATGCATACTGTCTTTCTTCGTACTCTTCATCTTCTCTCTGCCTGGTTAAACCATCATACCATTGGGGTTCTGCGGCATTTTCATTCCAAGGTCTTCTGTCCCAATAATACCCTCTGAATAAATCTCTATGCTCATCCATATTATTTAATATTGCCTGATGAAGTTTGTTTCTAATAGCTTTAGTTTCTTCATCTAAAATTAAATTATTCATTTCACCAGGATCTGTAAGGGTATCATATAATTCATCTGTAGAAAGTAAGTTAATGACCAGTTTATAGCGACCATCAAATGCTGCCCGCATGATCTGTAATCCTCCAAAACAATCATGATCTCTTTCAAATCGACCAAATTCGAAAAATACTTGTTCATTCACTTGTTTAACGTTGCCTTCAATTTGAGGCAAAAGACTATTACCAGCAAAAACACTGGGTATTTTTAGGTTAAATAAATCAAATATAGTGGGTGCAATATCAATATGGGACACAGGTGCATTATCAACAATATTCTGAGGCACATCTTTGCCTTTAATGATGAATGGGATCCTGTTAATTTCGTCATAACCTGATGGACCTTTTAATGTTAAGGAATGGGAATACATCATGGTCCCGTGATCGGATGTGTACATGACGATGGCGTCAGGAACCAATTCTTCAATTTTATCCAACACCCGACCAATTTCATAGTCCACAAACTCATTACAACCGAAGAAATACTTGTCCTCTAATTGCAGTTTATCTTTATCCAGATACAGTCTTTCACCTGCCCAATATTTTTGAAAGTCTGGTTTATTGGTTAAATCATCTTTGAGATTTTCACTTTTAGGAAATGTGTAGTCTTCGTACTTCTCATAATATTCTCTTGGACATATACATGGTAGATGGGGTTCATCATAGGATAGTGTCAGAAAAAAATCTTCTTCACCATGATTCTCTAAAAAATCGATAGCTCTGTCAGTGCATTTATGAGCAAAGGTAAAATCTTCGCTAAAATCATGTGTCTCCATATTCTTAGGATCTCTGGATAACATCCTGTCTTCATCACTCATTTCATGCAAGTAATTCCGCATATCAAACCAGTAATGTGCATCCCAGCCTTTTGGACTTTTACCAAGTCCAAAGTAATCGCCGCCATCTAGATGCCATTTTCCAATAAATGCCGTATGTACGCCCTTGTCTTGTAGTCTTTCACCAATGGTATGGATATCATCCCCCAATCCAACCACATTGGTCCAACTGCCACACGCGTTAGGATACATACCCGTGAAGATTCCAGCTCTTGCCGGCTGGCATACTGCTTGTGTGGTATAAGCTTTGTTAAATCGTATACCATTAGCAGCTAATTTATCAATATTAGGTGTCTGTAACCCTGTATCTCTTGCGCAGCTAATCATATCCCATCTTTGGGTATCTGTCATAATGAGTATTACTTTTTTATTCTTCAAAAAGGTTCTCCTTTCTCGTAGGTTAGCAAACTGTTTACCACCACTTAATCTGCTCCGTAATGTACTCCCTTATCTTCACAAATTCTGGATCTGTAAAATCTCTAGGATGTGGTAAATCAATCTTTACTTCCTCTTTTATCGACGTTGGTTTATTTGAAAGAATCAAGACTCTTTCAGCTAAGTAAGTAGCTTCTTCAATATTGTGTGTAATAAATACAACTGTTGTACCAAGCTCTTTCCATATCCTCAAGACTTCAGCTTCAAGATAGAATCTCATCTTTATATCCATTTGACCATAAGGTTCATCCATCAATAGCAAATCAGGATAGGTAATAAATGCTCTACCAATAATAACCCTTTGAACACTACTAACAGACATCTGACTTGGATAGGAACGTCTAAATTTTTCCAGGCCCAAGAGTTTTAACATTTGTTCGACTCTTTTTTTTATTTCATCCTTTGGGTATCGCTTGATTTTAAGTCCAAATTTTAAATTGTCTTCAACATTCAACCAAGGTATTGCTGAAGGCTCTTGAAAAGCAAATGACAAACTATGCTGTTTGGGATCTGCAGGTTCACCATCAATGTATAATTCTCCTGATGATGGCTGAATTAATCGTGTTAGCAAATTCAAAAATGTTGTCTTTCCACAACCTGTTGGCCCTACAACAACAACAAATTCGCCTCTTTTAATACTAAAATTCAAGTTTTCTAGAACTTTCAAGGAGCCAAAATTCTTGCTCAAATCACAGACTTGAACTTTTGCTAATTCATTGTTATGCTTCATATAAAACCTCCTAAAGTGCCAAATCTGTATTATCTGATATTATTTTTCTGAGTTCCAAAAATCTTGGATCTGTTGTTTTTCTAGGACGAGGTATATCGATGTTATAGATTTCTTTTACTCTTGCAGGACATTCCGTTAGAAGAATAATCCGGTCACCCAAATACACAGCTTCCTCAATATTATTGGTAACAAATATAACCGTTCTCTTATCCTGCTCCCAAATCCTGGTTATCTCATCTTGCATACTGTATCTTGTTTGAGCATCCAATTGACCAAAAGGCTCATCCATCACAAGTATTTCTGGATTATTAGCATATGCTCTAGCAATACCAACCCTTTGCTTCATACCTCCAGATAACTCATGTGGTAAGTTCTTTTCAAAACCATTTAACCCTACTAAATCAATATATTTCTGTGCCACTTTTTCACTCTCTTGTTTTTTTTGCCCTCTAAACTTAAGACCTAAAATCACATTATCCATGACTGTTTTCCATGGCATTAAACCTAATAACTGAAATACCATTGCAAATTTATTCCCCATATTTTCTTCTGTTAATACATGACCATCGAGTATGATGTCGCCTGAATCTGGTTTAATCAAATTCATCATCATATTCAGTAAAACTGTTTTACCACAATAGCCTGGTCCTAATATAACTAAAAACTCATTATTGTAAACGGAGAATGATACATCTCTTACCACTTCATGTGCTGACTTTTTCTCAACAAACGTTTTTGATATATTATTTACTTCTAATCTTGCTCCCTCTTGTAAGCCCATGGACAAACCCTCCTTTCAATTATTTCAATAATCGCAGACAACAGTGCCCCAACAACACCTATTGCAATTATCCCAACAAAAATTAAAGCAGGATCATAAAATTCCATGGCTCTTTGAACCAAGAATCCAACACCTTGTTTTGCTCCAATCATCTCTGCCGCCAATACAACGCCCCATCCTGCTCCAACAGCATTTCTCAAACCTGCCATGACATTAGGTAAAGATGAAGGTATGGCAATTTCCCATAACAGTTGTTTATGATTGCCTTGAAAGGATTTCCCTACATCAATTAATAATGAATCCACCATTTTTATACCCGTATACGTGTTAATAACGATAGGCATTAATGTACCATAAAACACAATTAATATCTTAGGAAATTCGCCAATACCAAACAACATCACGACTAATGGCAGCCATGCAATTGGAGGTATGGGTCTTATAATCTCAAATAGCGTACCTATGGTTCTTCTAAATGTTCGATTCCATCCAATAAAAACACCTAAAATAATACCAATGATACTGGAAAATAATAACGCAATAAGCACCCTTTTCAAGCTGATACCCACATGCCCAAATAGACCAAGACCACTAATGGGTTCATGAAACAGTAATATAAATCTATTCCACACATCTGATGGTGATGGTGTAACCTCAGAGGCATATCGGGCAGCAAAATTCCATAGCAGGATAAGACCAAAGATGGAGACTACTGGTAAAATGTTAACGATAATATCTCTCAAAGCATAATTGCCTTTTAATTTTTTTCGATTTAAGGTTCGCCTATTTATCCTATTCACCATTTATAACCTCCACCCCAACAATTTCTTTTCTACTTTTTCAAACGTATACGTAAAGAGAAATCCTAAGACACCAATGACAACCATACCTAGAATGATTAAATCTGGTTTTCCAAATTGTCTTCCTAATGTAATCATATACCCTAATCCTGCATTAGCTGCTAATAACTCTGCAGCAACCAATGTGGCCCAAGCATTACCGAGGGCTATCCTAACACCAGCGAATACCATTGGCATAGCAGAAGGTATACCAATCCTTACAAAGCTTTCAAAATTACTGGCACCAAATGTCTTAGCCAAATTTATGAGTACTTGTTTGGATTGTTTTATGCCTGATTGTGAGTTCAAGACACAAGGAACAAAGGCAGAAAAGAAAATAATCATGATTTTTGCAGGATCGCCTACACCTATCCATAGAATTGTTAATGGAATCCAAGCAATGGCAGGTATCGGTCTAAGAAGTTCAAATATGGGTTTGACAATCCTTTCAATGGGTTTGTACCATCCCATTAATAGACCAAGGGGTGTCCCAATTGCAACGCCTAAAAAAAGTCCTGATAATGATAGTTTTAAGCTTTGCAAAATATTGACTTGTAGTGTTGCTCCATCTGGTCTTGTATTACTCAACTTATTAATAAATGTCATCAACACGTCCAAAGGTGGTGCTAATTTTTTGGATGACACCCATCCAGCACGAATGGATAGTTGCCAGAAAAGCAGGAATATTAATACGACGATATAAGGTAATAATGTATCATATAGTTTAAATAGTCTACTATCCGTTTTTTCTTTCATAAAGTTTTTGCGCGAGACAGCCATATACCATATCACACTTCTCCTTTCCTTCTTGATGGTTTCAAGAAAATGACATCAATCACTTTAATTACCCCATACTCTTATGCCATATATGTATTACTTTGGATTGATGTCATGTGAATCTTACATTAAACCCTTGTTCTTAGTTATGTTCTTTATAAATTTCCTCAAGCAATGTGGTATCCCAATATTGAGGTTGAAGTATGTCTTCTACATCTTCATCATCATAATTTCCTATCTCCACGAAGAATTTAAGTGGATCAATGGTCCATTCAACAAATTTCGAATATTCCCCATTCTTACTTGGTGTATTAATAATCTCATAGGCTTCTTCTAATGTATAACAGTCGCTCACTTCAAACATCGTTCTGATTTCAAATTCTGAACTTGTGATGCCGTTGTCTTTGTTCCATTCTAGAAACCATTCAACGGCTTGGTCAAGATTTTCATCGGATTCGTTAATCCAATCAATGGTTACAAAATAGAGTTCCATCCATTTTTTGACCGCATCCCGTTTATTTTTTAATGCAGATGGCGTTGCCGCATAGTTGGTTATTAGGTTAACACCTACATCCCCTGCTCTTATAACAGGTGTAAAATTTTCATTAATATCGTTGTAAGAAAATGCACCCCAAAGTCCTCCGACTTCACATTTTCCAGCTCTTAATGCTGTATTTGTATTTTCAGGTGTCATATGGGTAACAAGGATGTCATCAGCCGTTAATCCAAACTTTTCGATACCTTTAATTAACGTATAATAAAGCGTTGTGCCAACTGGACAGAATACTTCTTGACCTTTCCATAATTCAGCTGTTCCATAGACACCCGGTGAGTCTTCTAATGTTTGCCCAGCTTGAACAATTGGCGAATCATTAGGAGCAAATATCATCAACCCGTCATAGTCTCTTGAACCAGGTCCAATATTGATGATTCCTTGGCCTATGGTACCTGAAATAACGCCGCCAAGACCGTAAAGCCCAACATCACATGATTCAGATGCCATTGCTTCAACCATGATAGGTCCATTACCAAACACAATCACATCCGTATCCAAATTTGCATATTCGTATCCACCAAGTTTTTCAATCAAGTGTTCTGTGAAACCATGAGGTGCACCACTTAAGGAGCCAATGATTAATTTTTCATTGGATGAAAGCGGTTCAATGGCACCATAAATTTTACTTGCTAAAGTATCTTCTTTTGATTCCGCGTCATCACTTGCATGATTCTTTGACTCATTGCCTGAATCATGACTTGATTCCGTTTTCTCAGAACGACACGCTGTCAATGAAAATAATAATAAGCAAATAATGAGTAACCCACTAACGACCTTTTTCAACTTATTTTCCATAATAACCCTTCCTTTTCATTTATTAGCATTTGCTTGTTTTTTAGCCTTTGCTTGTTTTTGATTATACGCTCTTTTCTATTAGATGTCAACAAATTTCTAGTAAAATCCTCATTTTATTTAAGCCAATCGCACCTATTATAACAAGCATCCCACCATTTACTTGAACTTTTGTCTATTTATAGGAATTTAAAGAAGCATTTTTTAGTATTTTTAACCAAATTCACCCTAGCTGCTCTTTTAAGCTTGACAAAGCATTTTCTAAGATTTATATTTAATATCTACATACTCTATATAAAGGTGATTAGATGAACGCATCAAAAATAAGAGCAAAAACAAAAATATTAACAAAGATATCCAGAATGTACTATATGCAAAACATGAGTCAAAACGATATTGCTAAGGAACTAAAAATAGGACGATCTTCTGTTGGCCATTATCTGTCTGAAGCAAGGAAACTTGGCATTGTTAAGATTACCATTGTGGATGAAAAAGATAATTTTAGAAATTCAGTATTAGAGAATGAAATGATTCAGCGATTCAATCTTGTGGATTGTTTCATCACCGATGATAAAGATGGCACCATTAGTAATCACCTTGTAGACTACTTGGATGATGTGTTGCCTTATAAAGGTATTCTGGGCGTTGGGGGTGGTTTTACAACCTATAACTTAGGAACAATGTTGCAAAATTCATTTAAGCGACCCAACCTTTCAATCATTCAATTAAATGGGTTTACAAATGATTTTGAAGAGACCAGCATTACCCGGCTTTATGCAAGCGCACTTGACTCAAAACCTTTGTTTTTACCATCACCATTACTGGTTAAGGATATAAAGAGTAAAATAGCACTTGAGAATGACCCATCCATTAAGACAACATTATCCGCTCTAAAAAAAGTAGATACAATCATTACTGGCATTGGTTGCAATAAAACCAATGATAATGCTAAATACTTAAAGGCTTATGATTTCTTAGATATTGACTCTTTGTATAAGAGAACAATAGCGGATATTGGTTTTCACTTTTTTAACGAAAAAGGTGAATTCCCCATTGAAGAAATAGAAGAAAAGATTATCGGTATATCCATGAAAGATTTTTTAGCGACAACAAGGAGAATAGCTATTGTCTACAATTCTAAAAAAGCAAATGTGTTAAAGGTAGCCCTTAAACATCATATTATCAACATTGCTATTACGAATACAAATACAGCAAAAGCTATATTAGATCTGGACTAAACCATGATAGCCTTCTAGAAATTATTATTCTAGAAGGCTATTTTAGTTTTACACAAATTTATTATTTTAGTTTTTGATTACATGGTATGACGAGCTATTGTTTTTCCAAGTTCAATAGCCTGCTCTTTCGTTTCATCTGTTAGGTTCCAATTAACCTTTAATGGTTCTGAGATCAATTCAAACCCAGCATCTTCAAGCATTGCATGTATCTCTTTAGGGGATTCACCACTCCAGCCGTAACATCCAAAAGCAGCTGCTTTCTTGTTCTGGAACTTCAATTCCTTCAAATAGTGTAAGAAGCCCATTAAGGCTCTTAACATACTGTTAGAGACTGTGGGTGATCCAACAGCAATAGCCTTAGACTTAAACACTTCTGCTGCTAAATCGTTATCATCACTTTTTGCTACATTGAAAACTTTCACCACCACTTCAGAATCAGCCATGCGTATGCCTTCAGCAATCATTTCAGCTGTATGCTTCGTACCATTCCACATGGTATCATAGAGGATGGTAATCTGATTTTCTTGGTATTGATCACACCATTGTTGATATTTTTCAATTATTTGCATGGGATTATCTCGCCATATAACACCATGGCTTGTAGCAATGATATCAATATCAAGATTAAGGCTCATGACTTCATCCAATTTTCTTTTAAGGATTTTATTAAAAGGTGTTAAAATATTGGCATAATATTTCAATGCTTCCTGATACAACACACACTGGTCCGATAAGTCGTTGAACAGGTGCTCCGACGCATAATGCTGTCCAAAGGCGTCATTACTAAATAAAATATTATCTTTTGTAAGATAAGTAGCCATACTGTCTGGCCAATGCAACATACGCATTTCAACAAATACCAACGATTTTCCATTACCTATATCCAGTGTATCATCTGTTTTCACCACATTAAAATTCCAATCCTTGTGATATTGTCCCTTCAAAGATTTGACCGCATTGGCTGTACAATATATAGGTGTATGGGGTATTTTCTCCATGAGTTTTGGTAAAGAACCGCTATGATCCATTTCACCGTGATTGATCACAATATAATCAATGGTATTCAAGTCAATTTCAGATTCCAGATTTTGAACAAATTCATCTGCATAGGGCAGCCAAACGGTATCAATCAATACATTTTTCTCTTCTCTTATTAAATAGGCATTATAGCTTGAACCGTTGTAAGTGGAATACTCTTCACCATGAAATTTGCGTAATTCCCAATCAATTTTACCCACCCAATCCACATTATTCTTAATTAATTTTTTCACGTACAATCCTCCTTATTATTCTATCTCTACTATTGTATAGACGAATGCTTGAACTAATCTTTAATTTATATCTTAGATTATATCATATATTTTGTCTTAGTAAACAGCACCCTATTCCCGAAAAGAATCCTTCCTCCAACACCATCTATCCTCATGTATAATGCGTAAAAAAAGAATCTCTCATTGAGATTCTTCTTTTATCGATGTACTATCTGTTGTAAGCGGTGTTTTGAATGTCCAGAACTTCTTCAATACCTAACTCTTTTAATTTCGCAATATAGTCATCCTTTGTATCATCAATAGA
Source organism: Vallitalea pronyensis (assembly GCF_018141445.1). NCBI lineage: Bacteria > Bacillati > Bacillota > Clostridia > Lachnospirales > Vallitaleaceae > Vallitalea > Vallitalea pronyensis. Next base: position 5,903,547 of record NZ_CP058649.1, read on the forward strand.
TTTTACACCTAATATCCAAAGTTGCCTTTGTTCATCTACATAAGATTGTATAGGTGTCAACAATTCATTGACCCTTGCCTGTTCATCTGTTGTAAGGTCAATAAATGGTGCTTCAGCAGCAAGAATACCTGCATTGATGTACATATCCATACCTTCAATTGCCACTTCAGTGACCCATTGTTTTTCATATTCAAAATCTTGATGGAAAGACCAACCGAACTGAATACCACGTTTACGCAAATGGGATAAAACATTGTCCTGACTCAAGGTTTCTTCGGTAAACATGGGTTTCCCATCTACCATGGTATAATCTTCTCCTTCAACACCAAAGTTTGCTAAAATTCTTCCCTCTTCTGAGAACAAGAAATCAAGTGCTTTCATTGCTGCCACAGGGTCTTTCGTCGTAATACCAATTGCACCACCACTACTGTTACCTGAACCACGCTTTTTATTTGCGGTCACAACGCCTTCTTTAGTTGCCGGGGGTAATATTGGCATAAAGCTAAAGCCCGGAATGTCATCTTTCAATTTCTCATTATAGCTGGATGTACTACCAAACCAGTCCACGGTGGACCCACCCGTATTATTACCAAGTAAAATATCTCTCGATTTACTTCCCCTTGTAAATATCTCCGCATCAATAATGCCTTCCTGATACCAAATGGATAAGTGAGTCATGGCTTCCAGATATTCTGGTTGATAGGCACCATATACAATTTTCCCATCTTTTTCATAGAAGCCGTTTCTTGCCCCCCACATGCATGTAAGCTCATCTTGTAAAACAGCATCTCCCCTTGCAAAGAATGGTATTTCATCTGACGGGTCACCATTTCCATTTGCATCTTCGGTTTTAAAGGCTAATAATACATCATGGAATTCATCAACCGTTGTGGGTACTTCAAGACCAAGGTTATCTAACCAGTCTTGGCGTATAAAGAATCCAGTGGCAGCTGTACCACCACTTTGACCAGGAATCATATATATACTCCCGTCTGGTGATAGTGAACGTTTATAGGCTAGTGGTTTTTCCTCAAAGAATTTCTTAATATTTGGGCCATGTTCCTCAATGAGGTCGGTCAATTCTACAAATGCTCCATCCTGAGCATCTCTCATAATATTCTTTCTTGTATTAAAGATAAGATCCGCCAATTCCCCTGAGGCTAGCATAAGGTTATACGCCTGCTCACCATCCGTTGCTGTATCACTCAGAAACCCTTTAAGATCAATATTAGTTTTTTCTTTAAACACAGGTACTATTGCCCATTCTTCATTAAAGGTATCTCCCCAGTTCCAACCTGAATAACCAAATACGGACAGCTGTGCCCCTTCTTCTACATAATAACTGGGATCATTTTCTTGGTCTGTTTCTTCATTGTCTTTATCTGTTTCCTGGTTTTCTTCTAGCTTACTACCTGATTCAACCCGCTCTTTCGTCACTTCTTTTGAATCCTTCTTCGTATTGCCACATCCCACAACCAAAACCATCAGTACACATACAAAACCCACATACATTAGCTTTTTCATAACACTACCTCCATTTTCTATTATAAATTATTTACCCTTTGATTGCACCTACCATCATTCCTTTGGTAAAATATTTCTGAATGAATGGATAGATAATCATCATGGGGATAATTGATACCATGATTGTTGTATATATAAAGCTTTCCAAAGACATGTTTACACCCAGATCCATATTTTCCGTTAAATAGGTCATCTCCACAATCATTTTCTTTAAGATAACTTGCAAGGGAACCTTTGAAGAATCTCTAAAGATAATCATGGCCCAAAAATAGCCATTCCAGCGGCTTATGGCATAAAACAAGCCGATTGTTGCTATTGCTGGTTTTGATAAAGGTAAGAATAGTCTCACCAAAACATAAAAATCACTAGCTCCATCAACTTTTGCTGCTTCCTCCAGTGACTTTGGAATACTTTGAAAAAATGTGCGAAGCAAAATAAGATTAAAGGTGGAACAAGCAAAAGCTATAATAATTGTTATTCTTAAATCCAGTAAATTCAATTCTCTTAGATTCAGATAAAAGGGGATAATACCTGCATTTAGCCACATGGTGATAATCACAAAAATATTGATATATTTTCTCCCAGGTAAATCTTTTTTGGATAATGGATAGGCACCTGCAATGGTCACTAAAAGATTAACCAACGTACCTACTAAGGTATAAAAAATGGTATTTCTATACCCTAACCAAATGGATTCCTCATTAAAAACTGCTTGATAAGCATCAAAGGTAATATCAATGGGAAATAATACTACTCTACCCGAAGTTACCGCATCACCTGCACTTATGGATGCTGATAGAACATAAATAACAGGATATAAGGTTGCTATTGCAACCAAGGTTAGCAAGATATAGTTGAACACTTGAAATATTTTTTCGCCTCTTGATAATTTCATGAACTTCCCTCCTTACCACAACGATGTATCGGACAATTTTTTACTTGTAAAATTGGCAATAGAGACTAACACAAGTGAAACAACTGAATTAAACAACCCTACAGCTGTTGCAAAGTCATATCTTGCTTCTTCAAGACCTAATCGATACACATAAGTTGATATCACATCCGCTGTACTGTACGTTGCAGGTTGGTATAAGAGTATAATGGATTCAAATCCTACATTTAACATGGCTCCAATTCTAAGGATTAACATGATGGTAATGGTTGGTAGAATACCAGGAAGTGTCACATGCAGTGTCTGTTTAAGACGACTTGCTCCGTCAATTTTAGCCGCCTCATATAGTTCTTGATCTATCCCTGATAAGGCGGCAATATAAACAATGGCTCCAAATCCAGCGTTTTTCCAAATATTCATCCCCGTAAAAATCCCTCTAAAATATTTAGGATCAATTAAAAAGTAGATTTTTTCGAATCCTAACCACGCTATAATCGTATTGACAATACCTGTACTTGGGGACAAAAAGTTAGTCACCATACCTGCAATAACAACAATGGATATGAAATGAGGCAGATAGGTAATCGTCTGGACCGTTTTCTTAAATAATTTATGCTTTACTTCATTGAGAAGCAGCGCTAAAAGAATAGGAATAGGGAATCCAATAATGAGACCATAGACATTAATAATCAACGTATTCCAAATTTTTCTGGGAAACTCCCCATTAGAAAATAATAATTCGAAATGTTTTAAACCAGCCCATTCACTTCCTTGTAAGCCTTTGAAGACACTGTAATCCTTAAACGCAATCTGCAATCCCCATAAAGGTCTATAGACAAAAAAGATATAGAACAAGATAACGGGAACGAGCATGACGTATAATTGCCACCTTTTCAATATTGATTTTTTAAAGTTATTTTTCTTAATGGATATTGACATATTTTTCAACCACTCCTTTTTTTCCATGGATCAATATTCTAGATGACTGACGGTGCTTACTTGCATTCATCATATAGTAGACTATTGCATAATTCTATGGTCAAAATTAACATCTGCACTTCTGTCATTATACAGGCTTGAAACCCTTGATTATAAAGGTGTGCATAAAAAAAAGACAATATTGAAATTCCTAGTAATTTTCAATATTGTCCATTTCTCTATTTACTGATTATCTTTTTTAAACTTTCCTGGTGTGGTGTTAGTTACTTTTTTAAACCCTCTAGTAAAACTGCGTACATTGCTATAACCTACTTTTCTAGCAACGGTTTCAACGTTATAATCCCTAAGCAATTTTTTTGCTTCATGGATTCTAATGTTCATAATGGTTTCAAGAATACCTTCGCCGAATTCTTCTTTGTATAATTTTGAAATATAAAATGGATTCATTCCAAATTCATCACCTATAATTGAAATATTAAGGTTAGGGTTCATATATTTACTTTTTATATAATGATGAATACCTATAATAAACTCGTTGGTTGTATCCTTGTTTATGGTACCTAATAATTGAATCATGTCTATCACGTCATTTTTAACCTGTAAATAACTATGGTGATGTAATTTATCGTCAAACCAATTCAGCTTATCAAAAATTTCATCCTCCATGTGCACATTTAAGTAATCAAATAGCCGAATAAGCATACCATTCAATTGCATTAAGAACAATCGCACCTGTCTTGGTGAAATTGTATCTGTTTTAAAGCATTGGTCAAAAAGTAAATCTACTTCTTTTATGGCATGTTGCACATCACCCTTTTTCAACCATTTCTTTAACTTAATCTCTACTTCGTCCAGCCCCAATGTTTTATTGGATTTTAAACGACTTTTAATGGAGGTATATTCGATGATATCAACCTCTCCAAGTATATATTTAAAATCAAGTATTTCAACAGCTTCTTCATAGGCTATGGAAATAGTTTCCTTATTTGCATGTGCTTCACTGAGTACAAGGGTTAATGATAAGCCTAATTCATCGTCCATATACCCTAAGCCTTGTTTTAACCCATCAATAATCCTTGCATAATCCTCATTGCCTTTTAGAGACTCATAGTTCACGATGCCAACCAGCAATTGTTTATACTCAACGAGATGGATGGTTCCCATATGAAGAAGGCATTCATTCCATATATTTTGTATGACAAACTGAACCAACTCATTATTTTGCTGATTAAATATGGACGCATCAATCTCATTAATAATGATAATACCTACCAAAAAATGATCATACAAAAATGTATTGCTCTTCGGTTCATGTATATTATCACTTCCACTTAATCGTTTTTTCAGATACTCTTTATGGTAGACTTGATCTTGTTTAGAGATCAGGTTCAATGCATCATTATAATCAGAAAGCAATAATTTTATGGATTCATCAATGACTTCAAATTCATTTACCCCAGAGACTTTATTTTTATTTAGGCGATTAATGATTTTGCTAATAGGTCTATAATTGCCTCTTATGGTCAAATACCCTACCACAATACCTAATAATAAGTATATCAGCATCCCTAATAACAATATAAGGCTAAAACGTTTTGATTCTAAGTCCAATTCATCTTTTGAAATAGCATACACATATTTAAAGCGAGACACATCCGACTCATCAAATGCAATATAATACGCCTTACCGTCACTATTTGTATAGAGCATATTATTTGTATCTCCAAAATTAAATCCTTTGAAATCTAACGTTGTGTCAAAGTACTTTGAACGATATAAAATAGCATTGTTCTGCGATAGAACAAAAAAATCCCCACTAAGTTCCGTATCATTAACGATGCTCATAGCTAATACCCTTTCAGTGTCTATGGATTGATAAACATTACCTTTCAAGTCTCTTCCAGAGTAAATAGGTAAGGTTGTTATATAAATAAGTTTATGATCTTCAACAAAATAGCGGTTATGTCTTCTTTTTAATAGATCTAACCAACTCAGATATGTATAGTTGTCGCTCTTAAGATCAAAGATGTAGAAATCTTCCGTACTCCTAAAATTTCTGGCACCAACGATTGATTCCATAGATTCAATATAAATGTAGTATTCATATAAATAATCATAACCAAAAGTATACTGATTCAACTCTTCTACAAAATTATTAATAGACCATCTTTCCTCTGAAGATAAGGGATATGAGAATCCTATCATTTGGATCAGACGGTTATTATTGATTGTTTTCATTCTAAGGCGAGTCATCTCATCCAAAATATCATCGGTGCTTTTTTTAAAATGGGATAATAAGATATGATTTGTTTTATTGACTTTTTCTACAATTCTATCATTTGCATGGTAGCCCATAACGGCACTAAATATAATTGGTAACATAATGAGAATGCTCATTGATAGAATCATTCTGACATAAATAGATTTTATCCTTACTCTTTTCATGTTTTTGACCTCATTAATCCGTATAGTTTAGAATTAGAAATGATAGTGGTATTTCTTTCGCATAAACTACGCTTCATATTGTATGAAAGAAGCATCTATTTTCTTAGAACTCTGTCATCATTATATCACATATCATCACGTTAACTGAGCAAAACTGTCACTTTATCTTTATTTTATTAGAGCGCAATGCCTTTTCAATAGGTGTAATATGCTTATACCTAAAAAAGTTGCCCTATTCAGGACAACTTTCTGGGTTCATATTCATATGCCTTCTCTTTTTTAATGTAAGTAGATACATGATTATCCCACCTCCCAGAATGCCATATTCAAGAAACTGAGCTAACCAATAATACTTCCAAACGCCAAGCCCAAGACTTATACTGCTTCCTGGAAATAGGGGCATCTTTGTATCATTTGGGAAAAAGGCAAGTTTGGGTGCTGCAATGATATCCATTAAGGTATGACTTAGAATTAATCCAGCAATAATGGCTGTTGTTCGCTTATTTTTAGATATGAGCCATGTAAGTAATGCACCAACACCAGCTAAGATGAAGCCTGATACAACACTATGTGAAAAGTCCGCATAACCTGCCATTGTATCTGTTGGCGACTTCTCTATACCAGCTACCCATAAACCCATAAAAACCAAGTCGACTGCTTCAGCAGCTAAAACCAAATAACCGACTGGTACATCTTTTGCAATCTTTTTTGCGGCAAATCCAACGCCGATATGTGCTACGCCTGGCATAAAAAACTCCTTTCAAAGAATTAATTTTTAGTTCAAAAGTAAATCAATGGTATTGTCTAAATGTTCATAAACTTGTTCTTTGGTTAATGTATCATTACCACTGATATATAGTGTCAACAGACCATATATAGCATAAATAATAGTCCATGAAATTTTCATAATGTCGTCTTCCGTATAGGTTTTCTGCTCTATAAGATAAGAAAAAGTCTGTGCAAATTGCATCTTCACCTGGGGATTTTTTAATATGTCGGATTCATCTTTTTTATGTTCTTTGTTCAGTGGATGGCAATAAAAAAAGTAATAGACATTGGGTTTATTGATGAAATAATCCATAAATTTTCTAAACAGCAGTTTCAGATCATTATCATTCTGAATAACTAACCTGGAATCTAAAAAGTAATGGTTAATATCTTCTATCATTAAAGTACGCGTTAACCATAGCAATTCATCAAGATTTTCAAAATGATTATAAATCGTACCAAGGGAATAACCTGACTGTTCTGCTACTTTCCTAACGGACACCTCAAACACACCCTGTCCTTCAATGATTTCTTTTGCTGTTGTTGCAAAAACCCTTTTTATTCGCTCTGATTTAAGCTGCTTTTTTTCTTCTTTGCTTAATGTCATGGCCTTACCTCATTACAATGGTTTATTTTTATTACATTGTTTTATATTTTATAACACTGTTATATTTTAATTTATATTTGGTAATTTGTCAACATGAAAGTTCATCCATATAAACCCCAAACACTTCATCAATCTTATTAAATAATTTTATTAAGCATAGGCATCTTCTTAAGGATAAATGCTACTAAAAAGCAGGTAGGGAGACATATTAAACTTGTTAATACAAATTTTAATAATGGCTCTATGTATATCCCCCTCAAACTAAAAGTAATGAATACGATTATGGGTGCATGAAAAACATACACTGCGAAAGCGTTATCTGATAAAACGCTTAGTAACCTATTTTGGAGATTGAATTTCTCTTTAAACAATGCAATCAACCCAATTGACATGCTAACCCCTGTAAATGATTCCCAAATAGCATAAGCAAGACTTTGCCAATGAAGCCCTCCCTTGAAAACATCAAGTTCTCCACGCAAAGCACCTCCAAGAACAAGAACCCCAATCCAAAAGACAACGCCAATGGTCATAGCTGCTTTTAGCCATTTGATTCCCTTTAAGTACTGAATTTTCTCAAACCAATTGTATCGATACGCCTTTATACCTATAAGAAAAAGGACAATATATTGTGCAAAATAACATAATTGCATATTAAGTATACTTGTATCAATGGGCTGAATAAGTCTGATTAGAAAAGCACCTATTGATATAATAACTATTAGACTCACAATTTGTTTTGTATGAGGTATTTTTTTCTCTGCTTTTATACCGCTATTTCTTCTCAAATTATCCATTATAATCCTAGTAAAGGCATATATCATCGAAAATATTAAGAGTGCCAAAGCAAACCAAAGTGGTCCCGAGCCACCAACAAAATCCAACGTCAGCACATAATTAACATAATCATTCATCTTGAATTTTTCTGTAATAATACTAATGGTTAAAGGATGAATAATTAGCATGTACAGTAATGTTGGTAGACCCAACCTAAATAACCTTCCTTTAATAAAATTCACAAACCCTTTTTTATTATAGGCATATGGTACAAAGTAACCAGCTAGAAGAAATAAAAAACCCATAAAATAACTTTGCGTAAAACTTCCAAAAAAAAGGAAAATCAATTGTGATACGTTGTTCAAATCTCTTGCCTCATAATAGTACCATCCTCCAATACCACTATAGGTTACTGCAAGATGTACCATAACAACTAACATAATCATAGCCAATCTTAAATTATCCACATAAAGATATCTATTTCTTTTTGTCATATTTGTTTCCCTCCTGTATTCATTTTATTAAGTGTGATTAATCATACAACAGAGATTATAATAAAAGTTATGGAAAAAACACAATAGTAATACGCTCCTATTCTTATAAAATGCTCATTTTATCACATATAGGAAACCCGTACTATAGCCTATAAACATCGCAGAGGACGGCTATGTAAGATTTAATATGTTTGCTTTCTACAACTTCATTAATCTTACATAACCGTCCTCTGTAATGGGTGAATCACTGTTATTTCTTTATTTTTATAACGATTTATTTTGAGATAATAAACGCATAAGCTCATATCTATTTTTTATACCCATTTTTCTATAGATACTATAGATATGATTCTTAACTGTATTTGGTGAAATAAACAATATTTCTCCGATCTTCTGGTTAGTTAAGCCTTCATTAATCAGACTAATTATTTCTGATTCTCTTTCTGTAATAGGGTATTGACTTAAAATATGTGTGATGGCCTGTTCCTGCTCATTATTATGATCATTGTCTCGTCCATAATCATCCCCTACTAGTTCTTTTTTAATGAATAATTGTCTAAGTGCACTCATACCAACAAGATTAATAAGAAAAAAAGCAATCGGTGATAGAGGTATGGCATATCTAAAGTTAACAAAAAAATCCATTATATTCATAAAAATAGATACCGGTATAATAATGGCTGCTACGCTATACATCCTGTTTATTTGAGTTTTAAATCGTATATCAATTTTGTCCTTATTGCTAAACAAGACAATAGCATTGTAGGATACCCCTAAGGCTATAAATATATTGGATATAAAAAAACCAATGTGAATGGCAATATCGCCTTCAATTATATTTTGTGTATATAACGTATATACCAATAGAACACTAATTAATAGGATGGTAACAGAAAATGTAAAATAGGTAATTTTTTTATATTTTACAAAGGTTAAGTGAATAAGTTCATATGTAAATTTTGTTAAGTAATAAACAAAGCCTAAGCCTATAACTAATAAGCCAATCATGATAATCGTTATTAATAACTCTGGATATATGGTTAAATTAATAGCAAAGTAATAATTAAAATTATCAACCACAGCAAAAGCTAATAAAAAAGAATCTACATAGAGCAAATACTTTAAAATAGGTTTCTTATCCTTTAAATGCAAAAAAATGCCTAATGAAATGACCCCTATGCCAGGGACAAAAGACATGATATATAGCAATAATATAACGTGTTTCATACCATCTACTCCGAATTCTACTGGATAATTTGTTCCACATTCTTTAAAGAAGTATATCATAATGCTTTCTTGTAAGCAATACACAAGTTCCCAGACGGGACACCAAACACAACTATCATTACCCCTTATCCTCTTGATTGACTGTTGGTTGATACATCTGCTTTAAATAGTCTCTTGGTGATAGCCCTGTTACATTTTTGAACACACGGCTAAAATAATAGGGATTGGGATAGCCCAAGATATCACTAACTTCTGAAATATTTAGGGTTTCAAACGTTAATAGATCAATGGCACTTCTGATTTTCAGTTCTTGGTAGGCTTCCAAAATGGTTTTTCCCGTTTCACTTTTGAACTTTCTGCCTATGTAGCTATAATTCATGCCTAATTGATTGGCAATAAGCTCTGTGGAAAACTGATTTCTAATTTCTCTCTTTAGGATAAGCATGACTTTATCTGAGATACTTTCTGATGATGATTCTTCCTGCATTCTTTGGCTACTTAATAGCCATTTGAAGAAAAGCTCATAAAGCATGCCATTCAATTGTTCCTTATAAAAAGCATCATGGTTTAAATAAATTTGCTCCATGGTTTCCATATGTGAAAAAATGGCATGAGGGCAATCGAAAGCAACTATTTTAGGCATTTTTATCACTTGCCCTTCTAATGGCATAGCAATGGGTAAAAAGGAAACCCAATACCACTTTGCTGGAGGTTTTATGGTTCTTTTCCCCCACTGCTTACAACCGGCTTTAAAGAAAAATATATGATTCTTTGGCACTTCATAATCCATACCATCCTCACATATTAAAAGCTTACCTTCAACTATAACCAACATGGTATTAATATTTAAATGCCTTACCCGATGTATCCATGGTTCTTCCACATTAAATTTACCCACCGTTAATACTTGGGGTAAATGATGCCTCTCAATCATGATTTCATTCATACGATCAACCTTTCACATAATCCTTGTTTGTGAACTCTCTATACCGATTTCCATAAAGTCGTTATAAGATATGTTTTATTCATTATAAGATATTTCAATTGTATTATAGGGGTTTTATAATTGTTAGTATAAGATATGTTAATCATAGCATATAAAAAAATAAAAGAAAAGGAGTGTGCTGCTATGCGCATTAAGTTAAAGACCATTACAAGTGATTTAACCATTGCAGGGGCTGGAATGCCAGGTATTTGTGCTGCTATTCAAGCTGCAAGAAGTGGGCTAAAAGTTGCCCTCATTAATAACAGAGGGTTTCTAGGAGGTAATGCAAGTCCAGAAATACGTATTGATATTTGTGGTGCAGACGGTGCTTGTGAATTCAATTTTTATGCGAGAGAAACAGGTATTATTGAAGAAATCCGACTTGAAAACCTGTATAGGAACCCGCAAGGTAACCCTTACCTATGGCATACAGTGCTTCTTGATTTTGTTCTAAAAGAAGAAAATATTTCATTGTTCCTAAATACCAATATTGATGAAGTACATACAACATCTGATCACCTCATCACAAGTATTGAGGGTTCCCAAAGTGGTTCTGAAAAGAGGTTCAAATTCGAGAGCCCACTTTTCATGGATAACACCGGTGACGGTACAGTTGGTTATCTTGCAGGTGCTGAGTTTAGAATGGGCCGAGAAGGTAAGGATGAATTTAACGAGCGTATAGCTCCTGATGAACCTGACGACAAAACACTTCTGAGTACGTTATCCTTCTACTCCGTAGATACAACAAGGCCAGCTCCTTTTACCCGACCAAATTTTGCCCAGGATGTTCCCATTGAAGATGCATTAAACTACCGTCAAATTCCAGATAGAAACCCTCATTCTACACGTTTTGAACACTATCGTATGCAATGGTTCTATGAGACTGGGCATGAGCATCATCCAGTTAATGGCGCTGAAGCCATCATGCATCAACATCGTCAACTTGTATGGGGCATTTGGGATCATATTAAAAATAGTGGTCAATATGATGCATCCCGTCATGACATAACCTATATGAGTCCCATTCCAGGTAAACGTGAATCCAGAAGATTCGTTGGTGATTATATATTGAATGAAAATGATATTGTTCAGCAACATGCATTTGATGATACCATTGGCTATGGGGGATGGTCCATTGATTTGCATGCCATGGAAGGCTTCTTTTCAACGGATATAATGACCAACCATTACGTATTAGAAGGTGTCTATGCCATCCCTTACCGTTCATGTTTTTCTGTTAACGTGCCGAATTTACTTCTTGCTGGTCGCTGCATGTCCACCACCCATGTTGCTTTTGGTTCTACCAGAGTTATGGCTACCCTAGGCGTTCTAGGCCAGTCTTTAGGTATTGCCGCAAGCCTTATGCATACATATCATATGACACCAAGGGCACTTTCTGAAGAACGCCTCCATGAACTCAAACAAGAACTCTTACACAACGACCTATGTTTCTTTGATAATAAAAATCAAGACACATCTGACTTAGCAAAACAAGCAACTATTCAGGTTTCATCTACTCAAGCAACAGAAAACATGGCCATGACACATAGTAAGTCTCTAGATGAACCTATTGGCCTTATCCTTCCAGTAGCTTCTCACCTTGAATGCCTTAATCTGTATGTAAAGGCTCATGAGGATACGGCATTAGTTTATGAGATATGGACACCTAATAAAAAAGAAAACTATTCCCCTAAAGCATGTATAAAACAAAGTAGCATGCACCTAACCGCTGATGATACCTTTAGATGGATTTCCCTTCCTGCTGATTGCGCCACCTCAGCTGGTAAAGTCATGATTAAACTCATACCAAATCCCAAACTAAGCCTTGGTTTTAATCACGAGAAAATGAATGGTATCATCACGCTAATCCAAAAACCACTACCTGAACACACCACATTCACCAGCATCGAAACACACCACATAAGGCGTTCATTATGGGTAAAATCTCAAGATACACTTTGCTTTCAATACGATGATCCTACCAATATCTACGGTCCAAAATCACTCATTAACGGTTACAGTCGAAACTACCGCCTTCCTAATCTATGGTTATCACGTCCTAGTAAGGAGGCATGGATAAACATGACATTTGATGAACCAAAAGTCATACGCCAGATGACCTTAACTTTTGATTCAGACCTTAACTTCTTCTATGACAACCTAGAAATCCATTATGATTTTAATGCAATCCCAGAACTTGTTAAGGATTACCAAGTTATCGCATCTTATGAAGGCTCTGATCAAGTCATTGCAACTGTAGAAGGAAATTATCAACGGGTCAATCATCTAACATTTGATGGTGTGACAGCAGATACCATTAATATTAAAATGACTGCCACTAATGGCTCCACAAGATTTGGTGTGTATGAAGTAAACGTGTATTAACCTGTTCAGTAACGAAGACCATCATGTGCTATGTGTCTACCAACTATTGATAAATACTTATTGACAAGGTATACTGCATAGCCTATAATAGTATACATGGTATATAGCGAAAATGTAACAATTAAAAAAAGAATATTGAAGACAGCCAAGGCATTTATTTTTGAGTATGGCATCAGAGGTTGGAATATGGATGAATTCGCAAAGGAGGTTGGCATTACAAAGCGAACACTATACAAATACATGAACTCCAAAGAAAGCCTCATAGAAGCTGCTCTTGTTGACTACATCAAAGAAACCCAAAAAGAATTAGCTGATCAGTTAAATCATACAGCTGATTTTAACTCTGGTATCCATATAATACTCCACATATTCCCAGAGTTAGTAACAAAAATGCAATCAAAGATAATAAAAGATATCTATAAACACTATCCTTCTATTGAAAAAACGATATTTCAAAAACGTGAAGAGTTTTCCTATGAAATCATCAAATTTATCCAGAAAGGAAAAACGTTGGGGATTGTAAGAACTGAAATCAAGGACATGGCCATCGTTGAAGCGGTACAAGCGTTCATCCTATACTACGCCAAAAACAATCCTGATACATTATCCATAAAATTAAGAGAAAGCATTGATTTGTTATTAAACGGTATCATTCAAGGAGATAAAAATAATGTTAATGTATAACCCGATCTCTTCATTTATAAACTTCATGGTATTGCAATTATCAAACCGCATAATGGATATAAACCAAAATATAGGGTCTACATTACGCATACACGGTAAGTACCCCCACTATGTATTCAAAGAAATCAGCATATTAAAAAAAGACAAAACCCCTAAAGAAGGTCATGTTATCTTTGAAATCATCTTTCATTCAAGTAAAATGCCTGTAGATACCATTAAGAAAAGAACAAAGTATACCCTGCCTTTTTTTACAGGATTACCTGGTTTTTGTGCAAAAAAATTCCTCGTCAATGAGCAAGAAAAAACATTTAGTGGACGATATGAATGGGAAACAGCAGAATTAGCAACAAAATATGCAAGGTCTTATGCCGTCAGGTTTATGAGAAGACGATCAAAACCCTATGCCATACGCTACAAAATATACGATAAGGCAACTGGACAGATCATTGAGTCTAAAATAGCCAACAGTTGTCAGTAGGAGTAACCATGAAGATAACCGTTTTTTACTTTTCTGGAACAGGCAATACACAACTTGTTGCACAAAAACTACAAAACGCTTTTCAGTTCATGAAACATCATGTCCAGCTTATATCCATAGAGGATACAGACAAGCTACGTCAACTCAACTTATCGAAGGAACTCGTTGGCTTTGGGTATCCCATCTATAAATTCTCTTACCCAGAGATATTTAACCGTGTGCTACCGATTATTCATAAGCATGCAAAAAGCTGTAAATACTTTCAATTCACAACGTATGCACGTTTTACTGGGGATGCAACTTATGATTTTTCAAAAAAAATGGATTCCACTAGGTTTATATGTATAGGTGAAAGAAGTTTTAAAGCACCATCATCGGGTATTTCTGCAAGAAGGCATGAAACAGATTATGCATACAAATCTGTTATGTTTTTTGAAGATCATATAGACGAAAAAATTACAGCATTCGCTGAAAACATGATACAAGCATGCCGTCATAGTAATGAAATCCTGCCTCATAAGCCAAGCTTATTTCATGCATTACGACGTAAAATCGTTGCGGATATTGAAATAACCAAATACCCTAAGCTTCAGATTGATAAAAATAGATGTATAGGTTGTGGATTATGTTCACGTAGTTGCCCCGACCAGAATCTTCTTCAACAAAATGGGAACATGACCATTGTAGATAATACTGCTTGTTTACACTGTCTTCGCTGTATGCATCATTGCCCAAAAAATGCCATATCTTTTGGTGTTTTAACAAAGGACCATAACCAATATACTTTTGCACTACGTGACAGACTGTATGAAGCATCTGCTGTTGGTCATAATCCTTATTGGCATCAATTTAATAAGATTACTAGAAAATGGAAGAGAAACACCATAAAGTACTGGTTAACCCATAAGGGAAAACCTGAAATCTAAGTAACCCTTTTAAACCAACATGAGAAGATGTCGTTTACAACTTTTTATTTTATGGCATAAAAACCTATATCTACGGGCTGTCTCTTAAAAAGCAATTTTGTTGGCTACGTTATTGACGTTATTTTGCTTTTATGAGACCCCTCTTATATAGGTTTTTATACTGTTATATCTGCAAGAATCATATGTTATGGATAGAGCATGGGCATTAATCTCTTTTGACTAACTTTTGTATGCCGCCTACACCATATAAAACCACAAATACGACGAGATATTCAATAATAGGTATCCATAACACTTGATGTACTTGATCAATTGTTTTGTGACCAGTAAAGCCGCCAAATACAACAATCACACCAATCAAGTATATGGCTTGTATGGTTCGCAATAACCATTTGGGTAACCCTAAACCATAGATTTGAGTAACCACTGCCATGGTTGCAAATCCAAATAAAAACATGGGCCACATATTATTCTGCTGCCCAATGGCAACCATGGTACCATGAAAAAGAACCAATACTTCTAAGGTAAACATCCAATATTTGTTCATATGAACCGGGGTGTATATCATGGAAAGCTGGATAAACAACAAGAACATATAGAAAAATCCTACCAAATGGCCACTGGTTGCCACCGTTGGATGATACCAAAAAGTATAGACAATGGCCCAGGAAATGAAGTATCCATGATATTTTCTAATGAATGTAACAGGTTCTTTTAAACTTCCGATAATAGGCAGACGCTTCACTTTTTTACCAAAGAAAATACCTCTTCTTTGACTATCCATAATAATGATCAGAATAAGCATCACAATAACAGACCCTTGTGAACTAAAAACCGGTACGTCTTGTGCTAACCCATCGTACCATATATGACTTTGTAAGATATGTAACGCAATAAAAAATATGTTAACAATAATCAGTTGATTTCTGTGTTTCTTTCTTTTCTCTCTGTCGCCAAATTGGGCTGCATAGATCAATAACCATACCAGTAATTGATGGATAATATAGAATGCCCAGGCTGTTAATCGAGGCCAAAACTCTTTATTGGGAAGTTTCCAATAATACCAAGACGCACCTTGATCAGGTAACAATTCTATCGAATCAAAACGATAACCCAAAACACCAATGACGGCTACAAAACCAATACTGATTAAAATACCAAACCAGAACATTTTCCATTCTTTTTTCATGTTATGCCTCATTTCTTTACGGTTTATTAAGCTCTTCTTCCTTTAAAAAACTTATTCCAATCCCCTTTACTTTCATATAAAGCGATTAAGACATAGATACAACCGGTAAAAAATCCTAGAACCATCATCAATATGGTCCATATAACCGATTTCAACAGATGTTTTTCACGGTATACAATCCATATGGAAAAGAGTGTAAAGCCAACATATAAATCAATCATGGACATCACACCCCAAGGGTTTGACAATAATGCTTTGCCGTCTTTCAAAAAATCACCATTCACAAAACCATTAATCAGACCCACCGTCATAGCACCTAAGCCAATCCATGTTAATATTTTTGGTATTTTCATGTTCATGGATAACACCTCCTTATTAGAATCTTATTCTTTAGTAATGGTTCTTTATGCTTCTTTCTTATATGACTTAACCACTATTTAGGTTCAAGTCCTATCACATAGTCATAACTTTCATTTAGATAGTCCACTAACTTGTCTAAATCTGTTAACATAGCCTCTGGGATTACGATGTACCCCTTCATGACAGCCCCATAGGATTTAAAATAACTTGTTTCTAATTCTTTCATATACCGCATTTGGGTTTCTTTTGAAAACCGCATACCAATTTCCCCATCTTTATTAAGCTGAGAAAACATATAGCCGTTAGCTGATGTATACGGCATTGTTTTACCTTTTCTTTCAAATCGTGGACATCTTTCTACCAGCTCATCGTATATCTTTAACACGTCGTCTCTTGTCATGATGTTATTGTCCCTCCACAAATTCTTTAAATTGATTAATCCACTTTTGTCCTTGTTTACGATACATACTCGAAAAAAATATGGCTAACTCTCCTCATTATATCACTGAATTGCCCTGTTGTCTAAGGTCTAACTCTCATAAACTGGCTGTTAACATTTCTTGTTAATCACTTGTTAAATGTCATTTCAATTAATAGGATAACATCATAATTCTTGGAATAGTAGTAGTAATATATGTTAAGAAAAAAGACGATTATCATGACTAGTCATATCATCGTCTTATATCTTCAAAGGTATTAAAATCATCACCAATTTTAACGCTTAATCTGTTTAGAAGCTTGTTGTTCCACCAGTCAAGTTTGATTAACTTATGAACTGCTACTTGTAGCATACTGCCAAATGGACTTATAAGTATTGTACTCCTCTTCTAATCGTTCTACGCCACATTCAAAAAAAGCAATTGTTAGTACTCTAAACGCTACTGCAAATTTTATGTATTCTTTGTAATCTTTGTATTTATTAAGTCGTTTCAATGTGCTCATTGCCAAACCGTCCCAAGCAATATTATCGCTAATTATAATGGCATCTGCATAACCTAAGGGAGCAAATGTCGGAGAAAAATCAATTACAAGGGGTTCCTTGCCTTCACAAAACAAAACATTTCCCCCTAAATCGCTATGTATAAGTTGATACTCAACCTCTAGCTTTTTTAATTGCTGTAACATAGGACAAATAATCTCATACACTTTATCATCCCAATGATGCGGCAACTTAGCATCTCTCCATAAAACTTCTTGAGCCTTAGCCCAAGGGTTTTCAAACACAGGTACATGCTTGATATTCAATCCCTTTAAATCGCGATGCAATAATTCTGAAACCTCTAAAATATCTTCAATACGTGATAAATCATGCTTACCAGGCTCATATCTTGATGCTCCATAATTATCTATAACAAATTGTCCTTGATTATTTTTAATAGGTCTTGAAATTCTATAACCATGGTTATCTAAATGGTAGAATATATTGGATGAATAATTATAATAATGCTCATCCTCAATTGGCTTGATTACAATATCTCCATACTTAACGGATGTAGATTGCCCTCCTTCTAAAGGCACACCAACTTTATCTACCCTAAAACTCTTTAGTACTCTATTTGGTATCATATTATTCCTCCTTGCATGATGCAGCTAAAGAAATAATCATATAGCTCATATGAACATTCCCTCAAACTTAATTCCTTACTATTTGTGGTCCAATACAATTTAACCCCTTTTTAAATAAATTTAAATTTATGAAGAAAAAGACAACTATACGGATTAGTCATATAATCGCCTTAACATACCTTCAAACGTATTAAAATCATCACCAAGTTTTTCTCGCATCAAATCAATACATTCATTATAAGCATTCATCTCTGCATTACCAATACTTTCACCTTTTGGTGTTAACTCAATATATTGAACTCTTTTATCTTTTTTAGAAGCTTGTTTTTCCACCAGTCCAAGCTTGATTAACTTATGAACTGCTGCTGTCAATGTTGGTTTTGTTAAGTCAAGGGCTTCAGCTAAGCTTGTTATGGTAGCGTTGCTGGTTTCTCGAATACAATATATAAGATTAAATTGGGTATAGGTTATTTCGGAAAGCGCTTCTTTGGTGATGGCTCTTTCCTTATGTTTTTTTATAATGCTGGACATTTTACTTGTTAATTCATCAAGTACTTGATTCAGTTCCAATATTCAAATTCCTCCTTCTAGGCTAATCCAAAGCTTTTTCAGCTTTAAGAAACGGAATATGTACAACCAGTTTTAGCATCATACCAACAAAAAGTATCACTAACGCGGTGGTTAAGTAACCTTTCTCAAGTAAGTATCCATACACTAACATACCAACAAGTCGTGACACAGCAAATGTCATAATCATAATCGATATGAACCTACCTAACATAGTAGAAGATACTTCTGATTGGTAGAAACTTCTGAAAAACACGCCATAAAAACTAAAAGCAAAAAACACCATAAAACATACAATGGATAGATAGATGACAGGGAAATATTCCGTTGTGTCTAGTATATCACGAAAACCATTAAATATCAGTAACATAAATAAAGCGACTGCGCCAATCATCCATATGATGCCTCTATTGATATTATCTGCAATCCCTTTTTTCTTTTGATATTGAATAGCAATGAACCCTGAGAAGATAGCTCCCCCTGATATACAACTTCTGACAATACCATAATGAACATCCGGTGCTTTAAACATAACAAATAACAGGAAAACAACACCGGCTTCAATAAAGGGAAATAAGAACAAATGGGTCAGATTTCCGTTAAGTAAGAGAGATCTTAATCGACGGTTTGATTTAATCATCATTATACCTTCTTTAAATTCAAAGAAGATTTTCCCTGTTTTTTTTACGATAACGTCTTCAAAGTACAAATTGAACTCCGTAAAAGCAGAAATGATGAACGTCATAGCATCAAAAAGTAATAGTATGGATAGCCCCCAACCTGTATAGATAAGACTTGCAACTAGAGGACTTAGGGTATTCGTAATACTTGTAATGGTGTTGGATATTGCATTGCCTTTTGACAAGAAATCCTTATGTACGATTCTTGGATAAATTGTACTAAATGCTGGTCCAAAGAAACAATCACACACCGAAAAGAATATGAGCGTTATATAGATGGATTGTATACTCAGT
Organism: Vallitalea pronyensis; assembly: GCF_018141445.1. Lineage (NCBI taxonomy): Bacteria > Bacillati > Bacillota > Clostridia > Lachnospirales > Vallitaleaceae > Vallitalea > Vallitalea pronyensis. Next base: position 5,923,331 of record NZ_CP058649.1, read on the forward strand.
TGTGCATGAAGACTAATATACCAAAGTACCATTAACCAGAGCCCTCGAATAAGGTCAAGAAGTATGACCATTTTTTTCTTATTTAAGCGGTCCACAATAACCCCTGCATAAGGAGAAATCAATATCCTTGGTATAAATGAAATAGCTATTGTTATACTAAACTGCATGGTAGAGCCAGTTTTTTTCATAATGTACAGAGCAAAACCTGTCATAAGTATAATATCACCAAGAATAGATGTGTTATGACCGAGTAAATATAAAATAAAATTGCTGTGTTTTTTCTTAATAAGTGTCATAATTACCTCCTTTTATTTAGTTAGTTTGTTCTAACTAACATATTGGATATTGTAAACGACACCTCCGTTTTTGTCAAGTGATAAAACCTGCAAACATAAAACTAGCCAATACTCTGCATCAGATTATTGACTAGTGTATCAATGCTATTTTATTGTTAGAAATAATCTTATGCCTCTTGATTCCTCAACTTGGGTACATAACCTCGATAGAACAACAAAAATAATACCGAGGTAATCCCCCACGACACAGGATAACAACTTAGCACCATCATAAGGGTTGGTCGAAATGGTACAATGAAGAGTATCCATAGTACACGGCATAAGCAGGAACCAAAGAGTGTAATTATCATTGGCCTAAATGATTCTCCCATACCACGAATAGCACCAGGCATTACTGCACCTAAGACATATAATACATATAGTGGTGCAAATAAGAACATGATTTGTGACAGAATCTGAATGACATCATTATCTGTAACCAAAAGACGACCTAATGGTACGTGCCAAAAATATAATCCTACACTTACTAGCCCCACTAATAAGACAGCGATTGAAGCACCTACAACGACACCCTTCTTAGCACGGTCATATTGTCCAGCACCATAATTTTGGGCTACAAAAGTTGAAATCGTCGTGCAAAAAGCGTCTGAAACATACCAGACTAAAAAGTCCAACTTACCCGATACAGCCCATGCGGCAATACTATTAATCCCAAAGGTATTGATACTGGTTTGTATAATCATATTTGAGACAGGATACAGTGTTGATTGAATGCCTACTGGTAATCCTAGTCGCATAAACTCCTGTAAACAGATCCTATTGAATCGTATTTTACGTAAGTATATTTTACACGGCAAATCGGTACGCATAAGAGCAATTACGATTAAAACCCCACAGATAAATTGTGACAATACTGTTGCCAGTCCCGCACCAACAATCCCTAGACCGAATGATGCTACTAGTAATATATCTAAAGCAATGTTAATGATATTGGCTATTATTAAAAAGTAGAATGGTGTCTTTGAATTCCCTAATGCCCTAAAAATCCCTGCACCAATGTTGTAAGTCATGGATGCTGCCAACCCACTAAAAAAGATAATCACATATGTAAGGGCTTGATCATAAATCTCTGCTGGTACTTTTAAAAGCTTAATAAAAAATGGTGCAATAATAACCGCTATAATCGATAACAAAAGCCCGCCAACAAATGCAAACAACAACGCTGTATGACAAGCATTTGACACCTCTTTTAATTTTTTTGCACCAAAATACTGAGAAATGATAATCGTTGCTCCTGTTGAAAGACCTACAAAAAAATTAACGGGTAATTTCGTCAGGGTATAAACAGACTCTATAGCTGCTAAAGCCTCTTTCCCTGCGAAACGTCCTATAATAATGGCATCCACTGTTGCATATAGAGACTGTAACACAATACCAAACAAAATTGGCATGGCAAACAGTACTACTTTTTGCCAAACAACACCTTCTGTTAAATCATATTTTCTTTTATTTCCTTCTACGTTATGTTTTCTTTTACTTGCTTCCACATCATCACCTATGTTTTTTATTGTTATTCAAAAGTTAACTTAATACGTGTCATCGCCTCATTTGCATGGTTCATAGCATTATAACCACGAGTATCTTTGGTTGCACCTCCTTAACGCTTACATTTAACTTGCTGATTCTATAGACTCTATGGAATAACCCTTGGTAATTAAATACTCTGCAATACGGGTTACGCCAATACCAGCCCCACTATGGGTACAATTGGGATTCGATGGATCGATGAGTAGATTTCCACCGCCTGCAATGGCTTTATCGTAGCCTGGGACACGTGCATCATAGATAATCGTCGTGTATGCATCCCATGTCTTTGGCATATAAGGCACAAGAACAATGGACTCTTTTCCACAGATTTTACTAAAGGTATCGTATATAATTTTTAAATGGTCAATGGCATCCAATGCCGATGCATCATCTACTGTCTTTCTCAAAATATCAAAGGTCAGCCGTCGTTCACCAGACAGCTTCATAAGATATCGGAGTTTCTTTGCAAAAGCTGGATTACCTCCTTGTTTCGTGAATTTTTTGTAAAATCTGTCCCCATCTTCATGACATCTATCGATTAGCATTGAAACGTCTAGCATGTTGTCAACACCATACTGCTGACACAACCCTTTAAAAATCTGCTTATTCGTCACTCTAAAATAATAGTCTTCAAGTGGCAACCCCTGTAAACATCTATACAATGTTTTGATGGACTCAATGGACAACGCTGTATCATCTTGCCCAAATACTTCATAGCCAATTTGCCAAAATGAAAAGGTCTTCCCTTCTTCTATATCTTTATGAGATTCATTTCTCATCATTTCTTGAGAATAGAATATCTTATTTTCTGTATTAAGTAAGTTGTTACGATGTAAATACTCATACACACGAAAAGTGTACTCCGGTGACAATATATAACTTTTATCCCTAAACAAGAAATCGATAAAAATTTCAGGAAAATTTGCACCCAGTATATGTAGATGATTTTCGTAAATGGAACGTTTTGAAATAATGCCACCATAAAAATAGTCAAAATCAAGAGATAATAATTTTTTTTCTAATACTGTTCGAATAGATAAGAATGTATGGGCATTTTTCCCCATCCATTCTTTTGAACCGCTAATAAACATATTTTTTCTCCTTTTCTCGTATTTACTTTGCCGACAAATGACACACCAATTGATCCAGTGATGCTAAAAATGTCTGATTGCATAAAGCAAGGTTGATTCTAAATGCAAATCCAAAGGTTTCATCAAGACCATTGAGAAATGAAGGATAAAAAGCTTTGCCTGTACTGTTAATAACCTCTTCTATAAATGAATGGGATTTAATCTGATCAAAGGTTAAATTGTTAAAATAAAGTGTCATAAGGGAACCTGTTTCAATCTCATCACTTTCTACATTAATCTTTGATTGTATAATTTTTATTACTTCCTTATGAGCAGTGACCATAAATGCTTCATATGCCTGTAAGCAGTCATTATAATTTGGGCTTAGAAAATGCGTTATTGCACTTAGTGAAGACGCTGGTAAATTACCTGTTAATACATCTACCCAATGTTCGATAAACATATCAAAGCGCTGGGGATAAACAATAGCCGCAAACTTAAACGTGTTTAGACACAACGATTTATGAGGGGAGTATATGGCAATAAAATTATCTCTGTTACTCACTCGCCGAAGGAGTTCATTGCCTGATACACAAAAACATTCATCGGATATAATCAATGTCCCCATATCCATTAATGTGTGCATCATCTCTTCGATTTCAGGACCGTGATAAACACTTGTAGAAAATATAGGTGACGTCAACCAGATAACATCGTACTCCGATTCTACTAAGGTTTCAAATGGCAAGATATACTGACCATTTTCCCTTATTAGATTGACCTCATCATATGCTATCTCAAAAGCTTTTAAGGCCTGGGCAATAGAAAAATAGGCGGGATTGATAATGCATATCTTTTTATACTGATGTTGCTTAATCATGTTAACCAAAGTGATGATGGCCTGTGTACCGTTATCAACAAAAGTAATCCCCATTTCATCACCTGTTCTTGGATCAAGCTTTGCCTTCACCCCATCAAGGATGTGCTTATCCATGGAATAGGTATAGACATACTCTAACGTATTTATCTCAGGCATTTCTATTTTTGAGCGCATGGTCATTGCGTATTCAGGAGAAGAGAGCCAGCTTGACACATTGTAGGGTTGTTGTCCATAACTATCACAATATCTATTCTGAATATCTCTCATCTCAAGCATTTGGGTAATTCGTTCTATAAACATATCCTCTATCCTCCAAAGACTTACTTTTTAAACATAACCACATCAAATACATTATCATTGAAGTGAATGCTGTCAGCTTCACGCCATGGCCCTTTTTGGGCCTCTATTAAAGGATAATTAAATAAAGACTTAAAGCCATTGCCATAACGTATCGATACCACAACATCATCATTGGTCAACGGATAAAGATCACGAAGAATCTCCAATTTTTCAGGAATAGTGGACGCAATAATAATGTGTGTGGCTTCTTTGACATAGGCCAAATCTTTATAACTCTGGGTGTTCACCTCTATATCTAAATCTTTCCCTAAAAGATGCAGCACTTTTTTTGCATAGTCTACAGCCTCATCATCAATGTCGATACCAACAACTTTAGCACCTGTGTTTTTAGCAATCGTAAGTGGTGTCATTGGAAAGGCGCCTACGCCTATTAACAGAATGCGTGCATGCTCATCAACGACAAATTTGCCAAACTCTTCTTCTATACACCCTTCAACATTTTTAAAATAATCTGCTGGTGCATCATTGGCATGTATCAGCGTTTCGGCTCTGTATTTTTCCATCTTCCATACACAATGAGCAGATTCTCTTCGTATAGCATGAATTCTTTTTTTAATTTCTGTTTTTTGGGGATCAATGAATGTATCCCATGTCTGTCGATAATTGTCATCTAAAATAAACGTGGTGTATTCTTCTAGTGCCATTTCTAAGTCAGCCGCGGCGTTTACTCCACTATCGTGCTGTGAATTAATGTCTGAAAATCGATTGATAAATCCATCTAACGTGCCTAACAAACTACTTACTTTTGAATTAACCACTACTTATCCTCCTCTTACTCAATAAACGCAGTCCCTATAGCAGATATAAAAACATCTTCCTCTATGGTAACCTGTTTAATACATCCTTTATCATATATTGCCTCTGCTAAAATATAATCACCTGATGGCTGAATGATACGAAGTGCTGTACTCTTTTCCTGTTTATTGGCCATATAGGCGGCTAAGGATGCTGAGGCAATACCACAACTATTTTCCCAAATTTCTGTATCTGTTTCTTTTACATAAATGAGCGGTGTGATACTCAAATTATCCGTATTACACAGTGTTACGCCTTTTATTGTGTAATCATTCCCCATACCATGATGCAGAATGTATTTGACTAATGCTTTCGGTTGAGGGTGTACATGATCGTCATAGACAATACGCTGACATGCATCTGCATAGTCAACACAGCCAATTTCCATAAGTCGTCCCTTATAATCCACCACCTCATCTTGAATATGTAAAGGACAAGGCATTGTAATCTTGGTACGAAAGCCTTTCTTTAACCTTTTAGTGTAGCATTTTACTAAAGTGTCACTACCTGATACTTCAAGTGTACACTGTGTCTTCTCTCCTACTTGCAGTTCTTCATTGTAAGCCATATAAACGCTAAGAGAAGCTGCCGCATTTGCACAAAATTCACCACCCATCATTTGTAACCGATAGTCAGCTTCCCGATTATTAGCTTTTTCAATAAACCCCACTTGTTCTGCATACACGGATTCTAGTGCCATCAATGTTTTTGACAGCTTAGGGTATTGATTTCGAGGATGTTCGTCTAATACTAAAACCGTTGCATTCTTATTGGGATTCATTTTTACAAACTTTATTTTCTCCATGGTCGGTTCTCCCTTGTCAAAATGGTCACCAAATCTTTAGACATAGCCATTAGGGTTCTGGTGTACGCTTCCTTTGGATCCTTCACTAACGCCTGTGCCATACCGTGTTCAATACACTGTCCTTGATACATCACCATCACCCGCTCACAAAAATTGCAGGTTAGGGACAAATCATGACTGACAAAAATGATTGTCACACCAAGTTCCCGATTTAACTCCTGAAGTAATTGGATAACTTCGGCTTGCACAAGAACATCTAGGGCACTTGTTATTTCATCACAAAGGAGTATCTTGGGTTGTATTGAAAGAGCTCTTGCGATAGCAATTCTTTGACACTGACCACCACTTAAATGATGAGGGTATCTGTCTGCTAATCCTGGTAATATCTTAACCCGTTCTAATAGTTTGTCTATTTCTTGATTACACGCCTTCAAAGACATGGATGGGCGTAGCCGTCTCATATTCTCTAGAATCGAAGTCCTTAGCTTCCGACGGGGGTTAAATGAAGCAATAGGATTCTGAAAAACCATCTGTATATTTTGATAGATATATTCTGCCCCTTTGCTACGTAAATGGGTAATGTCTCTTCCCAGCAGCTGAACATGGCCATCTGTAGGTTGTTCTAATCCTGTTAACAACTTTAATAATGTACTTTTGCCGCTACCACTTTCTCCAATAACACCTAGAATCTCACCTTCAAACAGTTGAAGTGTCGTTGGTTTTAATGCTGCTACTGTATGTTTGTTGCGTTTAAAAGTCTTGGAAATTCCCTGGACCTTCAGCAACGGTTCTGGGCTATTCATTGCTTTTTCCTCCACTCATTTAAGGAATTGCTTTTAATAATTGGTTTGTATACCAATGCTTTGGCGCCAGTAGAACCTCTCTGATATCACCAAATTCAACAATTTGTCCTTTATGCATAATGGCAACCGTATCACATATCTGTGCAATCATTGATAAATTATGAGAGACCATGATCATAGACAGTTCTGACATTTTTCTTAAGTGCCACAGTTCTTCTACTACTTGTGCTTGACTTGCTGCATCTAATGCACTCGTTGGCTCATCAGCCAATATCAATGATGGCTGCAACATCATGGATACAACAATGGAAATACGCTGGTTCATCCCACCGCTCATTTCATAAGGGCAACTGGATAAAATACGCCTACCATCATCAAGTCCTAATTGCTTAAACAAAGCTTGTATAGCACTTATAGACTTCTTTCCCTGCCACATATTGTGACTCTTCAAAGTTTCAGCAAATTGTTTTTTATAAGGTCGTATTGGGTTAAAGTTTGTGTATGGATTCTGAAGAATCATGCCAATTTCTGTTCCTTTAATTTTCTGTCGTTCTGCTGGTGTCCATTCAGACACCATCATCCCTTTATACTGAATTCGCCCTTTTTCCACGGTAACACCGTAACTTTCAGGGTCGACAATTGCTTTTAGTAACGTGCTTTTTCCGGAACCACTTTCACCTGCAATACCAAGGCTCTCGCCTTTGCTAAGGGATAAGGTAATATGTTTACCAACACAAGTACTACCATAATTTAATTGTAGATTCTGTATTTCTAATATGTTTTCCTTTGACATACTAACCTTTAACCTCCAACAAGTCTCGGGCTGTATCGCCTAGATAATTAAATAATAAAGCAGTCAATACCACTGCTGTTCCCGGCGCCATAACCGTCCACGGTGCTAACTGAATATAGGCCCTAGATTCACTAATCATGCTTCCCCACTCTGCTTGGGGAACTTGCACGCCAAGACCTAAGAAAGACAAACCTGCAAACCCAATGAGCATGGTGCCCATTTGAATGGTGGCATTTACCAATAAAGGTCCAGCGATATTGGGTAGTATATGCCTTACCATAATATAGAGCCCACCATGTCCTCCTAAACGGGCTGCATAGACATACTCTTCCTGCCTAGCTGAAAGTGTTTGACTCTTAGCCAATCGCGCATAAAGAATCCAACTGGTAAAGCCCAGAGCAATCATAGCGTTGGCCATACCCCCTCCTAAAATACCTGCTACTGCTATGGCTAAAACCATTTGAGGTATGGACAATAAGATGTCAATTAAGCGCATAATGATACTATCAAGCACCCCACCATAATAGCCACACAAAAGACCTATAAAAGTACCCACGATAAAAGTGATGCTTACGAGTATCAATGTGGCACCAATACTGGTTCTCGCCCCCATCAACACACGACTAAAGACACAACGTCCATAATTATCTGTTCCCATGATATAGTGTTGATTTGGCTTAGAACGAATAGCCGTGGCATCGTTTTTGAAAGGATCATTGGGTACAATGAGCGGCGCTAATAAGCTGACAACAAGGAAAATTGCAGCAATGCACAACAACAATACAAAACGATTTTTTACACGTGTTCTTTTTGTATATACTCTTTTCTCATAAATTCCTTGCATATTATCCTCACTTTTATGGCTTAATTCTTGGATCCAAATACCTATAACTTATATCAATCACTAAATTCGTGATCACATACATGGCAGCGGTAAGTATGACAAAACCTTGTACCACTGGATAGTCACGATTGACAATTGCCTCCATCACTAACTTGCCAATCCCTGGCCACATAAAAATATTCTCGATGACCACACTACCACCAAGTAACGTACCAATGGATAAACCAACAACCGTTATGATGCCTGGCAGTGCATTTCTCAAGGCGTTAAAGAAGAGAATATAACCCTCTTTTACACCTCGAACTCTTGTGCTTGCAATATAATCTTTATTCAATTGTTCCAACATTTCTGTACGTACTTGTCGCAGTAGACGGCTGCACATAGGAATCGAAAGGGATAATGTAGGCAATAGCAGTCCTTGTATATTATTCTGTGCGATAATAGGAAACCATTTATAACGAATGCATAAGAAATACATGAGTAAAATACAAATTAAAAAGTTAGGCACACTATTACCCATAAAACTAATCATCCGAATGATATTATCTGTGACACGACCTTGACGTATAGCCGTGTATACACCTAATGGAAAAGCTATTAGAATAGATAATCCCATGCTTAAGCTGGATAAAAGCAGGGTGTATCCAAATGCTTCCCACAGCTTATTCGACACGTTTATACCATCTTTATAGCTGGTACCCATATCTCCCTGCAACAACTTGAACAACCAAGTACCATACTGTATCCCAAAAGGTTTATCTAAACCCATTTCATGTCTCATGTCATGTAATATGTCTTCTGAAACGATAACACCATTGAATCTTAAGCGTTGTTGAGCAGGATCGCCAGGTGCCATATAAAGCAATGCAAATGTAAGAATGGATACCCCAAATAAAATAGGAATTAACTGTAACAACCTTTTTATCACATACTGAGCCATATGTTATTCTTTATCCGTCTTAGCATCAATGCCATAGAAATCAAATGGACTTGTTTCTGCAAAACCAGAAACACCTGAGCTCAGTACTGTTGACTTATTGAAAATTGCAACATAACCAAATGCGTTGTCATCTATGGTGATTTGAATAATTTGGTTCGCTAATTCTGCTCGCTTTGCTGTATCCATTTCACTGGTCAATTTTGTAATTAATGCTTCACAATCTGCATTATCAAAACCAGCAACATCATAATAGGCACCATCTTTTAACGTATTCGTAATGAAATATGCCGGATCACCAGATAGGTCTGCATTCATACTGTATAACGCAATATCAAAATCTCTTGTTGCAATATAAGTGCTATCCGGTTTTTCTTCACTGGTTAAAACAGATTGTATACCAATATGCTTTAATTGCTCCTGCATAATTGTTGCCAATACATCTAGAGAACGACCAGGGTAATAAGCGATGTTAACTTCGAGTACCTTGCCATCTTTCTCAAAATAACCTCCGCTGTTTCGTACATATCCATCTTCTTCAAGTAAAGTAATGGCAGCTTCTGTATCTACAGACGGCTTATGCACCTTACCATATGCACTTGAAGCACTAAATGGACCTGCTGTTGCACTCACTGTACCACCTAAGTAAGATACAATATCTTCTGCATTCACCGTTAAGTTAATGGCTGCACGTACTTTGTCATTCAATCTTTCTTGATTTAAAAAATACATTTGAAGGCGTGTTGCTGGAACGGTTACCAGATTATAAGCTGCTGGGTCTGCACTAAAAATCTCCATGGCTGCTGCATTAACACCGTTATAGCAATCAATTTCGCCATTTTGCATTGCCATTAATAATGTGTCTGGATCTGGTATACGATAAAATACAGCTTTATGTAAGACAACATCACCATCCCAATAGTTTTCATTTCTTAGGAGTGTGGTTTTTTCTTGGGATTCAAAAGACTCTACAACAAAGGGACCTGTTGCAATAATCCCATTATCAAAATCTGTTATTTTGTCTAAATGAAGCATACCCATTTCACAACTTGACAACGTATTCAGCATGGTAGGAAAAGGAATTTCACTTGCAATCGTAAAAGTCTTATCATCTACCACTTCATATGTAAAGTCAGCTAAATAAGCAAATCTTGGGTTTTCAGCAGCAACACGCATAATATTGCGAACCACCATATCTGCCACCAATGGATCACCATTAGAAAATTGAACATTATCTTTAAGTAGAATTGTCCAAACAAGGCCATCTGCACTACCACTTTCAGCTAATAATGGCTCAAGAGAAAAATCATCTCCTACTTTAAAAAGTGTTTCTGTAATACCATAAGTACTTGTATGCCATCCACTATAGCCCTTGTGTGTATCTAAGGAACTGGGTGAATACTGTACGCCTATATTCAAAATCTTCTTTTCCTGTTCTTTTGAATCCTCGTTTTTTGCCCCTTTCTCAACGGTAGTAGAAGCTCCTGTACCTTCTGCGTGTGCTACAGTATTTTCTTCCTGTTCAGCTGATGAGCAACCAACTAACATTAAAAAAACTGATACACAAATAACTTGCATTAAACCAATTCTTTTCATGAAATCCTCCTCATTTAGCATTAAGTTCTTTTGAATGAATAAAATCATCACTATAGATTAAACGAGTCTAAGTTTAAGACGGTTTTAATATTAACATTTAATGGAATACTTGTCAATGATAATGATTATTATTATCACTACAAGAATGAGCAAATGTGCATTATTGCTTATTCTTTGAACAATAAAAATTTAATAAAAATTGGATGAAGTTTTATGTAAATATAGGGCAGGAGAAAAAGTTGAGTCACTTTTCCAACCTCAATAATCATTTACAATGTGAATACGCCTATATTGACTTGTTTCCAAATACTTGCATTGCTCTGCTGACATCTTCCTCCATTTTCTTCGTTGCGGCTAGGGCAAGGTCTGGGAAAAATTGTACATCCTCCTTCGCAAGCAATGTTTTTATGGCTTCAACACCTGCACGTGCCATATAGGAATAATAATTAATTTTACGTATACCAAGTGAAATGGCTGTCTTATAATCTGCTGGGCTAACCCCTGACCCACCATGCATCACCAAAGGAATGTGGACTAACTCTTTTATTTTCTTAATTCGCTCAAAATCCAACTTAGGCGTTGTGGTGTAAAAGCCATGAGCTGTTCCAAATGATGCTGCTAGAGCATCGATACCAGTTTCCTTAACAAACCTTGCAGCATCATGGGGATCTGTATACATATCTTCTATGGGTCGTTCTGTGGGTGTACTTCCTGATTCTCTTCCACCTAATATACCCATCTCGGCTTCAATACTGGCACCGTATTTTCTCGCTAAAGCAACAGCCTTTTTCGTATGTACTACATTCTCTTTATAGGATAATAATGACCCATCATACATAATGGACGTGAAGCCAATTTCTAGTGCTTTTTCAATATACGTAAGGGTATCACCATGATCTAAATGGACACATACAGGTACTTTGGCTTGTTTTGCAATATGAAGCATAATGGGACCGATGATGTGTATGGGCATGACACTTTCGTGTACTTCAGCATGGGTTAACATAACAGGCTGTTTGTTTTTTTCTGCCGCTGCAATAACAGCCATGATAATCTCTAGATTAGGACTATTAAATGCCCCTACAGCACTATGACGTTCCTCTGCTATATCCAGTATTTCTTTCATGGTCACTAACATTTTATTTCCTCCATTCCTGTCACTTTATTTGATAGATTGTTTTTAGCCGCCAAACACCTTCTAGGAATCAATGTCTATGACGTCATATTTAAGATAATGTTTAAATGCTTCTTCAAGTATATGTTTCATTTTACCTACACCAACTGTTGTATGATGTTTAAATCCATTTCTTGCTAATTTTCTGAGCTTACTTTCCAATGCTTCAATATGTGCTACGCCACCGCATCCGAAGAAACCGTCTTCAATGACATCTTCTGTGAATTCACCTTCGCTTACATACATATACAGCTTACCGTCCTCTGTCTTACAATTGGAATACGTCATTGGAAAGGAGCGAATGCGACCCTCATTTGTTCCCCACCCTGTATCTGGAGCAGTCTTGGCAATCATTTTGTGATCCGTTATACACCCCTTAGTGGTCATTAATGATGTTGGAACAGGTCCACAATGGAAAAGTACAACCTTGTCAACCTCATCACCATAATTATTGTTCCAATCCAGACAAGCTGTGGCTTGCTCTGAGGCTAAATACATGGCTCTCATGGTGATGGCAGAACATAAGTCCATCTCGCAGGAAGCCGCAATACCTCGATCATTCAGTTCCCCAAGGATAACACATGGGCTTACGTGCAAGATCTGCTGCATTTCGATCCAGCATCGTAGTGTGATGGCATCCAATTGATAGGTTTCAATATAGTCATCGATTACAACTGCCACTTTTGCCAGATTATCCATTTGGTGAGCAGGTACACGTGAAAAGTCGGAATACTGTTGAAGGACTTCTTTCTTGTGTACGACTTTATCAAGATTGCTGTTCATATGCTGAACTTTATGAATCAGGTCTGACAAATCAAAGGATTCAATGGTGATACCATATCGTTGAACGGTTACTTCATCATATCTGACCGTTTTAAAGGCTGTTGTCCTTGCACCAATACAACCAACATTGAAATGACGCATACCTTTTACAACCCGGCAGATTGCCGCGAAATCTTTTAAGGTCTGGTTAAACGCATCGGATGAGGGATGTACCACATGTGACCCCAGTAAGGTATAGGGTACTTGATATTGTTCAAACACATCTGTTACACTAAATTTTCCACAATAAGCATCTCGACGGGTTGAAAAGCCCATTTTGCCAATTTCATCTGGATAGGCTTG